>JBDTOI010000004.1:0-65438 GCA_039933315.1 Pyrinomonadaceae bacterium | reverse complement strand
AGGGTAGCCGAGGCGGCAACCCTGGGCTGGAGGACACAACCCCGTTGGGGTTGGACCTGCCAGCTTCACGTATCACACCAGCCATGACTCCGCCTCGCCTCTTTTGATACTATCGGGTCAAAACCTATCCCGGTGAACTGGAGAATATGAACGCTGATAACTCTGAATTTCCTTATCGCAAAGTTGTAGTAACGGGCGGAGCCGGTTTTCTCGGTCGTTTCTTAGTCGATAAATTGAAGGCTTGCCCGGATGTCGAAGTGTTTGTTCCCCGGAGCGACGACTACAACCTGATTGAAGGAGATCAGGTAAAGCGTCTGCTGGCCGATGCGCAGCCGGATCTGGTCATACACCTGGCGGCCGTAGTGGGCGGCATCGGACATAATCAGAAAAACCCGGGCCGCTTTTTCTATGACAATCTAATGATGGGAACCCAGCTCATCGAACAATCCAGATTAAGCGGGGTCAAAAAATTTGTGGCCATCGGCACGGTCTGCGCTTATCCGAAGTTTACTCCCGTGCCGTTCAAAGAAGACGACCTGTGGGCCGGGTATCCCGAGGAGACCAATGCGCCTTATGGTCTGGCGAAAAAAATGATGCTGGTCCAGGCGCAGGCGTACCGGGAGCAATATGACTTCAACACAGTCTTTTTGTTGCCGGCGAACCTTTATGGACCAGGTGACAATTTCAATTTGGAAACTTCGCATGTTATTCCGGCCCTGATTCGAAAGTGCGTCGAGGCGCGCCGCCGGGGCGCTGAATCCATTGACGCCTGGGGTTCCGGTAATGTGTCGCGCGAGTTTCTCTACGTCGAAGATTGCGCGGAAGGGGTTTTCCAGGCGGCCAGGCTCTATGACGAAAGCAGCCCGGTTAATCTTGGCAATGGCAGGGAAGTTGTCATAAAGGATCTGGTTGAAAACATCGCTCGCCTGTCGGGTTTCCACGGCGAGATTAGATGGCGGGCGAGTATGCCCGATGGCCAGCCGCGGCGGCAACTCGATGTGCGGCGCGCCTACGTGAAGTTTGGCTTCAAAGCGAAGACCTCGTTGGAGCAAGGGTTGCGCAAGACCATTGAGTGGTACGAAGCGAATCGCGACGCGAGCGAACCGGCGCCGGACTCGAGCGAACCCACGCCGGAGCCTGCACCAGAAGTCGAGAGTCAGGCTGTTGAGACGGAGTAAGTTCGAACGCGGGCTTTGGCTGCTTTGCACAACTATATTTCGTATTCGTTTGTGTATTTAGTGTGATTTCGTGGACGTGTGGCTCCGAATCCTAAGCAAACGATCCACAAATTACACGAAATCGCACTAAGCAACACGAACCAATACAGCGGCCTCGCACTTCACTGAGGCTCGGTAGGACGGTGGCCGCGCAGCACTCTTTTTAACTCAGCGAAGTGAAGTTTCAGCGCGAGCTTTTGGTTCTCCGCTGGCCGTCGTCGCAACGCACGCCAAGCGAGTTGCGGCACAGCGATCAGGCAGGGAATCGCTAGATTGGCCACGTTGTGCCACCAGGAAAGGCTTATTCGGTAAAAGAGAAACGAGGACTCATGATTGGCCAGCAGCCGCTCGGGCTCCTGCCAACGTTTGCCTGTCGCCTGGCCGCCATGATGCAGAACGACAGCCTCGGGCTCGAAGACAATCTCCCAGCCGCCACGGACAATACGCAGGCACCATTCAAAGTCTTCAGCGTACATGTGGAAGCGCTCGTCAAAACCACCGAGTTCATCCACAACTTCTCTTTTCACCAGCATCGCCGCCCCCAATAGCATGTTCACCCGACGGCGGCGAGCGTGATCCCAATGCTGACCTAACAACAGTTCGCCGGCGACCCGGCGCGGCAACAGCCGATAAAGCCGTAAGGCCCCCAAGATCATGGCCGACGGGGTGGGCGGATTGCGCCAGACGCTAACCTGCAAAGATCCATCGGGATTAATTATTCGCGGCCCGCAGGCGCCAACGCGAGCGCCCGATCTTATTGTCACAATCAAGCGATCAATAGCGCCTTCCTGAACCTCGGCATCGTTGTTCAGCAGAAAAAGAAGCGGCGCCGAGCTGAGGCTGAATCCAAGATTGTTAGCCTTGCCGAACCCCAGATTCTGTCTGTTTTCGATTAAACGGAGATTGGTGAGATTGGCTGCGCGAACCCACTCCAGGCTGTTATCAGTGGAGGCATTGTCTACGAGGATAATTTCCCATGAGGTGGACGCCGGATAACGAGCCACGCTTTCGATACAACGACGCAGCAGTTCGCCGCCATTCCAGTTGACAATGATGATGGACAGGTCCGGCGACATCAATGAATTCACCGGGCGGCCGGATCAAAATCAGGATAGTCTCTATCGCGCTCGATAATTGTGCGAGAGTCCTCGGGCCATTGGATGGCGAATACCGGATCATTCCAACGCACGCCGCCGGCGCTCTCCGGCGCGTAATAAGCGGACACCAGATAGAAAACCTCCGTATCTGCGACCAGGGTCTGGAAGCCGTGGGCGAAACCCTGCGGCACATAGAGCAGGCGGCCGTTGGCTGCGGTCAATTCCACCGCTACCCACTGCTTGAAGGTGGGCGAGTCAGCGCGCAGATCGATGACGACGTCGTAGACTGCGCCCTGAGTACAACGCACCAGTTTCACTTGAGCGTGCGGCGCCGCTTGGAAGTGCATGCCTCTAAGAGTGCCTTTTTTCTGACTCAGCGAGGTGTTGCTTTCCACGAAGGTATCGTTAAGGCCTTGAGCAGCAAACTCCCTTTGCGACCAGTTCCTGGAAAAAAATCCCCGCTCGTCCTCAATCCTCTCTGGTTCGACAACAAAAGCGCCTTTAAGCTTGGTTTCATGAAAGATCATAGGATATGGATTTTCAGTCTGAGTTTCGCGATCTACTTCTAACCAGAATGCTTGGGTAATTGGCGTTTCACGCAAAGGCGCTAAGAAAAGAAAACCAGAAGGCGCAAAGGGTTGAGTCGTTTTCTTTGCGCCTTTTGTCTTTCCTTTCTTAGCGCCTTCGCGTGAAACCTCCACGTGAAATACATGAAACCTCAGAAAACTCCTCAACGACCGATTCACCGTGCAGCGTGGCTCGAGGCCGCGGAGAAGATCGAAAGCTTGGACACGATATAGTCTGTCTCCTGATCCGACAAGTGCGGTCCCATCGGCAAACTCAGCACGGTCTTAGCCATCCGTTCCGCGCGCGGAAAACTGCCGGCAGAAAACTCCAGCTCGCGATACGCCTTCTGTAAGTGCGGCGGCAAAGGGTAATGAATTAGAGTGCCGACACCGGCTTCATCCAGAAAAGTCTGAAGCAACTCGCGCTCCGGATGGCTGACGACGAAGAGATGCCAAACCGGATCGGAATACCGGGGAACAAACGGGAGAACTAAATCAGGCACACCCTCCAGCGTCTGCAGGTAAAGCGAGGCCACGCGCTTGCGCCGTTCGTTCCATTCATCCAGCCGTCGAAGTTTGACACGCAGCATCGCGGCCTGCATTTCATCGAGCCTGGAATTCAACCCCTTCTCTTCATTGAAGTACTTTTTTTGCGAACCGTAGTTGCGCATCGTGCGTACCCGGTTAGCCAGGTCCTCATTGTTGGTCACAATTGCCCCGCCATCACCGAGTGCACCGAGGTTCTTGCCTGGGTAAAAACTAAACCCTGCGGCATCACTGAGTCCGCCAACTCTCTTGCCCTTGTAACGAGCTCCATGGGCCTGGGCCGCGTCTTCAATCACCGCCAGGCCGTATTTGCCCGCCAGCTCGCTGATGGGATCCATATCGGCGGGCTGGCCATAAAGGTGGACCGGGATAATCGCTTTCGTTCGCGGCGTAATAGCCTGTTCGATTAACGCCGGATCGACGTTGTAACTCTTTTCCTCGGGTTCAACCGGAACAGGTGTGGCGCCGGCGTGCGAAACCGCCAACCAGGTAGCGATGTAGGTATTGGAAGGAACGATTACCTCGTCGCCGGGCCCGATCTCCAGCGCCCGCAAAATCAGAAGTAAGGCGTCGAGACCGTTGCCGACCCCAACACAGTGCGCGGCTTCGCAGTAGGCGGCAAAATCCGATTCAAAGGCAGCTACTTCGGGTCCCAGGATGAAGTTACCTGAGGCCATCACCTGCCGGCTGGCGGCTTCTAAATCGGCTTTCAATTCCTGGTAAGCGGCCCCCAGGTTGAGAAAGGGTATTTTCATCGGGCTAGTCGGTCCAGGGCGGCTTTGTACAAAAGTTAAACCGGCTCAGTCCGCGAAGCGGACGGACGAAAGTAGCCCAGCACTTCAGTGCTGGGAAGTCTTCAGGTAACGCCGACAGTCCGGATAACGGACGGCTGAGACATCAATTCAAAAGGGCCTGCTACTGAGAAATCCTCAGCCGCCCGTTTCACGGGCTGAACCTCTTTGTCGCGGATCGTTTCCCAGCACTGAAGTGCTGGGCTACTTTCATTCGTCCGCTTCGCGGACTGTTTGGATTACTTTTTGTGCAAAGCCGTCCAGGGCTTCACCTTTGGCGTCGCTTCAGTGTGCCGCGTGGGTATTACGGCGCGCGACACTTTCGCAATCCGCCGCCACCATCTCTTTGATTAACTTTTCAAAAGTATACTCAGGCTGCCAGCCAAGTGTGCGCCGCGCTTTGGTCGAATCTCCCACGAGCAGGTCAACTTCCGCCGGCCGGTAAAACCGTTCCGCAATCTTCACGTAGTCCTGATACTTCAAACCTACCTCGGCGAATGCGAGCTCGCAGAATTCGCGAACAGTATGAGTCTCACCGGTGGCAATAACGTAATCGTCGGGCTCAGGCTGTTGCAGCATCATGTGCATGGCGCGCACGTAATCCTGAGCATGTCCCCAGTCACGCATGGCGTCGAGATTGCCCAGGTACAACTCGTCGGCCAGTCCATACTTGATCCGTGCCACTGTGGACGTGATCTTTCGCGTGACGAATTCATGCCCGCGCCGCGGCGACTCGTGGTTAAAAAGGATGCCGCCCACGCCATAGAAATTGTATGCCTCGCGATAATTGCGAGTTAGATCAAAGCCGGCCACCTTGCTAATACCGTAGGGCGAACGCGGATGAAAGCGAGTGGTCTCGCACTGGGGCGTTTCCGCAACCTTACCGAACATTTCTGACGAGCCGGCAAAGTAGAAGCGGCACTGCGGCCGCAATTCGAACAACGCAGCGAGTACATGATGCGTGCCGTTGATGTTTGTGTTCAGAGTTGAGAAACCGTCGGCAAAGGATTCCGCGACGAACGATTGAGCGGCCAGGTGATAACACTCATCGAATTCATGACGGCTTATGATGTGGAAGATTGAGGCGTAAGACTCGAGACTCGCCGGATGCAGTGTCACTCGATCGAGCAGATGTTGAATACGCGTGAAGCGCCGGTGCGGATCTTCCAGCGCGACCCGTCGCACCAACCCGTGCACTTCGTAGCCTTTCGCCAGCAATAACTCAGCCAGGTAGCTGCCATCCTGACCCGTGATGCCGGTAATCAATGCTCGTTTGGCCATCAGCCTGATCCTTCCTGCCCGTCCACAGATTTCACAGATTACACAGATTAGAGAGAAACAGCCAAGTGACCGGACAGATCGATCTGTGATTTGAGATTTCTGTTTTACTGCCGTTCTGTGTAATCTGTGTAATCTGTGGATATCGTCTAACCCCTCGACTGCACACATGGCGATCGAAAGCTTCATAAAGAAGAAACTTACAGAACGCGACCACCCTCACTTGTTCCAGCTCGTGCGCACGCTCGGGAAACCCAGGTACGCGTTCAAAGACCGGGTCAAATATTTGGGCCTCAGGGTCCGCGATGTCGAGTTCGACCTCTTCGACGCAGTCCTTCCTGATGAGCCCCGTGCAGCGGAAACGACCAAACGCATCCTGTTCATTGAAGACCGCGTACCGCATCATCATCTGGGAAGTGGCTACCCGCGCAGTAATGAAATGATTGCGGAGCTTTTGCGGCAGGGCCATTCAGTCACACTCTACCCGATGACCTTTTGGGATGAAGACGAGGCGAGCGTCTATTCTGATATCGATCGCGAGGTTGACGTCATACTCCGAGAAGGGCGTGGAGGCCTGAAGCAATTCCTGAGAGAGCGGTTATCAGAGTTTGACTTAGTTTTAGTTAGCCGGCCGCACAATATGGAAACCCTTAAGTTCAGTCTTCCCCGAGGGCGTCGACCGCGCATTGTTTATGATGCCGAGGCGCTCTTCTGCATACGAGACATCGAGCAGCGCCGTATGGAGGGTTCTCCGTTATCGCCACGCGCGGTGCGGCGAATGATCCGCAGAGAAGTGCGTCTCACCTCCGGAAGTCGTTGCGTCATCTCCGTTTCAGATGCTGAGGGCAAAAAGTTTGCCGAGTACGGGAACACGAAAGTATTCACGCTGGCACACCTGGTTACCCCGCGACCTACGCCGCGTCCCTTTGCTGCTCGCGAAGGTTTCCTCTTCGCCGGGCCTATCTGGAATTTGCAAACACCAAACGGGAACGCCGTGTCATGGTTCATAGCTGAAGTCCTGCCGCTGATAATCAAGTGTCTCGGGCCGGAGGTTAAATTCTATGTCGCTGGTCACTGCGATCCGGCTGCGCTTGGCGAGCTCCAGATGGCCGGCGTCGAGTTTCTCGGCTGCCTTGACGACCTGGTGCCGGCATATGATCGGGCGCGCGTATTTGTAGCTCCTGCGCGCTTCGCCGCCGGAGTCCCGCTGAAGATTTACGATGCGGCGGCCCATGGCGTTCCTATCGTGACAACCCCGCTGCTTGCCTCTCAAGTGTCATGGAAGGCCGGACCGGAACTTTTGGTAGGAGGGGATGCGGCAGAGTTCGCAACAGAATGCGTACGGCTTTACACGGACTCAGCCCTCTGGGAAGGGCTAAGGGACAACGCTCTGGCTCGGGTAACGGCGGAATGCTCCCGGAAGGTATTTGCGGATCGGCTTGAGAATATTATCGACGAGGCGCTGAAGGACTGAACCGCGAATACCGCAATCTGCGAGCCCTGCACAAGACTCTTATCTCGTGTTCTTTGATGCAGTTAGTATAATTTCGTGGATCGTGTGGCTCCTGACCCTAAGTACACGATCCACGAAATCACACGAAATCTCACGAAGCAACACGAACCAGGGGCTCTCACTTCACGTTCGGCGCGGCCGGCTGGCTTGGCAAGAATCGCGTTCTCGCGCGGCCGAAGCGATACCGCAGGGAAGCCCGCAGGCGTTGTATGTACGTGGCAGGTGCAATGACTGCGGCGAGCGCCCCGAGGGCCAGAGCGCTGCGATACCGACCCCACCCGAAAGCGTGACGCGCGCCGCCGAAACCTTCCCGGTTGAGGTAGCCACTCACGACCTTGTTACGAATGCAGAACTCGCTGATGAACATGAGCGATAGACGCGCCTTTTCAATCACACCGAGCGGCGCGCGCCAAATGCATTTCAACATCTCGAGCGTAAGTTGAACCCAACTCACGGGCACGCTACCGGCAGCGTTGATAGTCTGCGCCATGTCCTCCGCGCTCTTATTGATGAAACAACGATACGTGAATAGTCGCTCTGGAACCTCGGCCACGTCCCCGCGCAAGCAAAGCGCCGCCGTCATTAGGACGTCGCCACCCCATAATTCCTGGCCGAAGGTGGTTTCCTGGAGAGCACGAGTACGAATCAACGAATAGACGTCAAGCCAGTGCGTTGAACGCGCCAGCGCCCGCAACCGTTCACTTGCGTGGGCGCCGACAGGTCGCAGGCGGCGACCGGGAAAAACGTCTGTGATGTCATGCCCGTCGGCGTCGATCAGGTTCACTCCCGTGCAGCAAAAGAGCGCGCGCGGGTTGCGCTCGAGCTCGCTGACGCAACGGCTCAGATACTGCGGATGGCGCAGGTCGTCATGGGCCGCCAAAAGGAAGTACTCGCCCTGGGCCGCCTCGTAAACGCGCACAGCGTTCCATACGGGGCCCATGTTTTGCTCGGCGCGATAGTAGCGGATGCGCGAATCCCGGGCGGCAAATTCGCGGCAGATGGCTTCGGTATCATCTTCGGAAGCATTGTCCGAGATAATAAGCTCGAAGTTGTCGTAGTCTTGCCCAACCAGAGAGTCCAACGCGGAGCGCAGATAACGCGCGCCGTTGTACACAGGCAACCCGATAGTGACCAGGCCGGCCCTCAGGTTTTCCTGTGCTTGAACGCGCATCGATTTAGATTTCGTATCCTGAATCATTTCCAGGTTATGCTGCCTCTCATCTGTCCAGAAAAGCTAGTGACGCTTGCGGCACAATGCCACATCCTGTGCTCCGCCGATCCCCTTTTCCCGGACCACAAGCACATCGAAATATTTGGACCACTCGCGCCGGATGTAATCATGAGTATGAAAGGCGGTCTGATAAAACTCTGGAAGCCCCTCCGTGCCGCCGCTGTCGAGATAATAGAATCCGCGCTTCAAGAAAGCGGACCGCTCCTCTTCAGGAATATTAAAGTAATAGTTGGAGCCGTGGAAACTGAGAGCCAGGTAACCCCCCGGTCTGGTAATTCGGCGCAGCTCCTCCAGCCATTCAAACTGCATAGTTTCAGGTAAGTGAGTAAACACCGAAACGCTAAATAAGAAATCAAACGATGAATCGGGATAGCGCGTAGGGGGATTGTTCGGATTGGCGGCAAACTCCGCGATGCCGGAGAAGTTATCCTGGCACCACTTGATTGCTTCCTCGTCGATGTCAGAGCCGCTAAGCCTTAAACCTTCCACAAGGGACAAGGCGAGAAGCACTCGTCCGCAGCCGCAGCCAAAGTCGAGCACGTCTCCCGAGAGTGAAGCGCCCTGGGACTTGAGTAGACCATCGAGTTCGGCCACGACAGGATCTCCGGACCTGACGAAGCCTGGGACGTAGCCGCCTATGACTCGCTCCTGTAGATGTCTTGGGGGCGGAGGGTAACCAGGATGGAGCTCCATCATGTCCTGAAGTTGACGGTTCGCGATCTCCAGGTCCGCGAGTTCAGCCCGTCGCGTGACATGATCCCTGTAGGGTTTAAAAAGCCGCCCCAGGGAGTCCGCCCGGTAACGCAGCGACTCTTTCAGTCGGTTCACAATGGGAAAAGTAGGCATAAGCGTTTGGTGAGAAATCGGCGCAACGTCCCGCGCCGTATTTATGGCATTTCGGCGCGACGAGCGCCAATTGCACTGCCTTGTAAGATTTCCTCAAGTGCGGCACAAACAACGCCAATCTTTGCTTTCGTCAGATTCAGCGCCGAGGGAAGGTTCAGACCGTATGGAGTAATGCGGTAACTAACCTCATTTCGCGCGCGCGCCTGCCGCGCCTGGTCCGTGTCGCGGTAGGCCGGAATCGAGCTCAAGGGATGGAAAAATGGCCGGCAGTCGATGTTGTGCTCGTTCATCATCTCCATCAGGCGCTCTTTCGACAAGTTGAACTTTGGATCGAGCACGATGGTCACCATCCAGAAAACGACATCCGTGTCCGGCGCGCAATAATTCAAGGTGATGCCGTCCACGCCTTGCAACGCTTCCTCGTACCACTTGAAGATTCGCCGCTTCAGCTCCAGCAACTCTTCTATGCGTTCGAGCTGAGCCAGGCCCAGCGCCGCCTGCATGCTGCTCATCTTGTACTTGTAAGCGACCTCATGGTTGAAAAACATTTTATCGCCGGGCTTGCGGCCATGGTCCCGTAGAACCTGCGCGCGTTCGAACAGTCCGGCGTCATCGGTCAGCAGCATGCCGCCCTCGCCCGTCGTCAGCGTCTTGGAGCCGTGAAAACTGAAGACGCTGGCATCTCCGAAACTTCCAGCCTTTCGACCTTTGTACTCGGACCCGATCGCTTCGGCGGCGTCCTCGACGATGGCAATATTGTGCCGGCGCGCCACTTCTTTGATGGCATCCATGTCCGGCATATTGCCGTAGAGGGCGACGCTGATCACTGCCTTGGTGGCCGGCGTGATACAAGCCTCGAAAGACTCCGGCGACAGACACCAGGTTCGCTCGTCGATATCGGCGAAGACCGGGGTTGCGCCGACGTACGTGATAGGCGCGGCTGAAGCGATCCACGTCGCGTCCGGCACAATTACCTCATCGCCCGGGCCAATGCCGAGCGCCAACAGGGCCAGGTGAATGGCCGAAGTGCAGGAGGGAAGCGCCATTGCATGGCGCGCCCCGAGGTACTCGGCAAACGCTTTCTCAAAGCGGTCGTGATAGACATTGGCGTTGCCATACCACGCGTTGGTCACAGCGTCGGTGACGTAGTCTATCTCCTTCTGGGTGATTGAAGGCCCGGCAACTGGGATTCTTTCCATAATAACATTTCAAGTAGCTTTATCTTTGAATGAGCGACGATAGTCTGCGCGCGCGACCGTGAATAGCAATTACCTTATCTCCAAATCGGCGTTGGCGAGCATTTAAACCGAATCGCGCGTTCGTTCAATTTTTGCCGCCCGCCATTGCGCTACATTTTTCCCCGACTCACTTTCGTATCCCAGGAACTTACTGAGAAAACCTTCGTCCCTAAACTTGCCTTGCAGGGCCTCCGGTATGCTGATTTGTTGTTTCACAAAAGGCAGCGTGTAAACGTGATTCAGCGCGCGCCGGGTGAAGGTTGAGCGATTATGTTCCCCCCGGTGATAGAGCATGGAGTCGAATACCAGAACCGACCCCGCCGTGGCGATAATGCCTCGTTGATTCTTCTCCAGAAATCCCTGAGAAGGAAAGGTTTCGATTTTGTGCGAAGCGGGCAGCACATGAGTGCCGCCCGACTCTTCAGAAAAATCATCAATGCAGAAAAGCGCGCTGACAGCGAGCGGTCTGGTGCTCACGAAATGTTGATAACTCAAATCTCGATGCCATGACGTCTGATAATTTTCCAGGCCCGGAAGATTGATGATGCCGTTTTGCTGCATAAGGATGTAGTAATCACCTAACAAACGTTCGACTATTGCGAGTACAGTGGGGTTAGTGGCCGCCTCCAGAAAATAGTCGTCGTAGGCCAACAACAACCTCACGACATTAACGTCATTGATCTCACCGAGCCGCCCTTCACCACCGATTTCCTTTACTTGCACTTCGTATATTTCGTCGAGTTTTCTGCGAATGATTTCCATCTCAGACTCTGATAGCACGCCGGCCACAACGGTGTAGCCCGAGATTCGAATCTCTTCAACACTCCTGTCGGTTTCGGAGGTCGCATCGCTCGCCTCTCGCACCCCGTAGAATCTAAATGGATCCGGCATAAACCTCTTAACAATTCTTAATCTTCCGCGGGTTTTCTCATGAATGCGTAAATACCGTCGCCATAACTCAATGCCTGTGCTAACACTCCGTCAAAAAGCGTGGCGTTTATTATGCGGGGCGCATAATGCTTAATGAATCGCCCGCTCTCGGGCTCTGTGCCGAGAACTTTTCGCAGCACGTTCTGCACCGGAACGGGCAGATGATAGATCATTTCCCCGCGGTTGATACAGCGCTCTATTCGGAGCCCATACTTTCGCGCCAGAAACTCGATCGACTTGCGGTTGAACCAACGCAAGTGTCCGGTCTTTTGTGCCGGGTCGTTGATGAGCTTCCACTTGTCCTGCAGCAATGTGGCCTGGGCTGAACCAATGTCCGGGCTGGAAATAAACAGTATGCCTTCCGGGTTCAAAATGTGAATTGCCTTCGCCAGGTAAGCCTTGAAGTCAAGCAGGTGCTCTATGACAAAACGCATAGTGACGACATCAAACTTGTGCTCGAACTCGTGTTGCAGGAAATCGCCTATGATGATCCTGTCTTTGAGGTAAGGGATGGCGTTGGGACTCGCGCTGGGGTCTATGTCAATGCCAGTTAAGCAGGACAGTTCTATTTCGGGATCTACCAGGCGAAAAGCATTGAGCAGACGGCCGATGCTGCAACCGATATCCAACACCTTTTCCCCCCTGGGCGCCAACTTCGAGCATTGCCTGGCGATGAAGCGCAAGTCAGTACCGTATTTCTGATACAGAGGTTCGAGAACGCGGAAAGACAGAGCACGCTGATAAGGATTTGGCCGCTGAACCGAAAAAACGCCCTCCTTGATATAAAGCTCTTCGATATCGCTGAACGTGGGGAAGGGGTGCATGGTTGACAGTCCGCAGTTCGCGCATTGCAGTATCTCGTACTCTTGAATGTTGGAAGAAAAGTTGGCGGAGGGGACGTGGACGATTCGAGAGAAAGACGACGAGCCACACAACTGACAATCTGGATTCATCTAAACAAGCTCCGCTCCGGGCAGGTGGCGAACCTGCCTGATACCAGTAAAACGCCCCCTCATTTATTACTTAATGCATTTGAGATAGCCGTCAGGAGCAACGGTAATCAAAAGCTTGTTGGAAATACCTTGATCTATCTCAAAACGATCAGTGGTCTTGAGGAATTCCCAAACCGCAGTCTTCGGGTTGTTGTCTGGCCCCCAGGGACGATCAGCGGACATCCCGGCAGGCACTTCCTCGATGGCCGTGTCGAAGACCACGCAGTAGCTGCCCACCGAGGTGAGCGGCGCGTAGGCTTTCAATTCCGCAAGCACGTGGTCGTGCGTGTGATTGCTATCCAGGCAAACGATCACCCGCTGCTTGCCCGCTGCCCTGGTCTTGACCTGTTCAATGATCTCAGGCGCGATGCTCGAGCCCTGAATCATCGAGATGCGCTTGAACATCGGGTGCGCTTCAATCGCCTCGCGGTTGTGGGCGCGAATGTCGATGTCTATCCCCAGCACTGCGGCATCAGCCGGGCCCCCGCACACGGCGTTTAGTTCCAGCATCGAGGCCGAGAAGATTAGCGAACCTCCATGGGCAATACCGGTTTCGATAATAAGATCAGGTTGAATAGACCAGATTAATTCCTGCATGGCAAAGACATCCTGCGGCAACTGAATAATTGGACGTCCCAACCAGGAAAAATTGTAGATGTAATTGTGCCTGGCGGCTTCTACCTGCCAGTTTCGCGAAAGACTTCTTAAATCGCTATCGGCGCCCAGGCTCTCTATGTTCTGCTCCCGGGCCGCAGCAAACGTTTCGTTCTCACCCGACATTAAAATCCCTCCAATAGACCGCGTCCGAACACAGCAGATCGCGTGTGCGCTCGCCACAGTTGGCTATCGCATCAAGAATGGAGACATAGGGCGTAAACTCGCCATGTCCCTGTTCGTAAGGCGTTTTTATGTAATCCATGTAGCGAACGGAAATGCCCTTGTCCTCGAACAGCTGATGATTCAAGTACTTTAGCGCGCCATGACCGGTAACGTAGACGTCGCAGTTTACCGCCCCACATAAAGCGACCAGCCGCTCGGAGCTCGCTCCCTCAATGCCCATCGCCGAGGACCGCATAAACCCGGACTGGAGACCCAGCCACTGCGCGATCTGTTCAAAGGCGATGATATTAAACTCTGCCAAATGATCAGCCGGCTGGCTGTATATTTTTTCGGCCAGCGCAAACATCTGATCAAAGTGGGGTCTTTTCGCATATGCATGGCGAATAGTTCGCAGGTGTTTGTCACGCCACTCCGCCGGATTAACCAGCACCACTTCATTGAGCAGTTTGCCTGACTTGTTGTGATCGATGGGGACAGTTAACCAGGAAACGCCGTTGGCGGATCTTAACTGCACGCGGGACATGAAACTCCTGCCCTGCGGTAACTGCACGTCATCGTAGTGAATAAAAACATCTGCCAGGCGCGCCTGTTCGAACAAGCCGACCCACGGTAAAAACATAGGCTGGGAAACTACCAGTGTCCGCGCCATCTAATAATTTAACTCAGGAAATTATCCGCCACGGCATAGCCGACACCGCCCCGGCCCACACCATTGCCGGAATAGAACATATAGACTTTATCCTGGTAAGGATAAAACGCCGGGTAGCAGATCATTTCCGAGTCCCAACCGGTTTCAGATCTGGATATGCCGGCCTGTTCATCAAACCTTTGCCACGAAATCCCATCCTCAGACCCGGCAAAACCGATGGTGTAGTTCTTTGCCGGCTTCGTCTCATGGCCGCGCGTCGAATACCACATTAAATATTTATCTTTCACCTTCAGCACCCACGGCGCAGAAATAACTTCACCATCGAACTTGTATTCAATGAGCGGCTGGTTATGTGGCACCCAGTTTATTCCATCGTCAGATTCGGCGTAAAAAACTGTGTAGATCGGTTCTGGATTACCGTCCGGGAATCTCCAGTCAGTACCGGAGCAGTACCACATTTTGAGCCGGTCGTTCTCGACCATCACGAAAGGCCCGGCGACCAGCAAGGGATGGTCCTTGTCCTGGGCGAGGACCGGGCCTGGAAAGAGCCGCGTGAAGCTGTCGCTCTCCTTGTCCCATACGAGGATGCCGATGGAAAGCTCAAAGCTCACCACTCGCCTTCTTTTCCAGCCGGTGTAATAAAAGAGCAGTTTATCTTTGAACTCAACCACGCTGCCCAGGGTTACTCCGGAATCATCGAAAGTCCCGGGCTTGCCCAGCCCCACCAGTGGTTCATCGCATTTTTTTATTATTCGTGCCGGGTCGCGAATGTCCAGATCGATATACGTGGGCAGCATCCGGTCGTCAGCATCGCGAGAAGAAAAGAACAATCTCAAGGTGTCTTCATTCAGGCGATAAGGAATAGGTCGGGCGCCGTGTGTCTTAAAGTAGCCCATACCGTCGGGGCAATAGATCAGGCCCTTCTTTTGCCACTGAATCTTGGTTGGGATCATGCGAGTGTGTTAGATGAGGTCGCGATCCACAATTTCCTGGGTTGACCGTGCCGGTTTGACCAGAGTGCGCTCGGGACAGTCTTTCATCACAATGGCGCCCGAGCCGACCACGACAAAGCGGTCCAACTTAATATTGTCTCTGAGCGTGGCGTTGACGCCGAGAAAACAGTTCTCGCCGATATCGCAGTTACCGGAGACCACCACATGCGAACTGATGAAACAATGATCCCTGATGATGGAATGGTGGCCGATGTGATTACCCGACCAGAGTATGACGTTGTTACCGATGTGAACAAACGGCTGAATGACGTTGTGCTCGAGGATGAAACAATTATCCCCGACAGGTGTGTCGTAATAGGCTGCGCGCGGGCTGATGTAAGTGGCGCAGGTGTAGCCTTTTCCTTTGGCCTCATTGTAGCGGGCCTGTCTAATCTGGTTAGTTTTGTTGTACCCCAGGGCAATGAAGATATCGTACTCGTCCGGTGAATAAGTACTTTCAAGGTTCTCGAAAGCCACCAGCGGTTTCCCATTGAACTGTTCCTGAGTAAGAAACTCGGCCGCATTTGTAAAAGCACTAATCTGATAATCGGTGTCGGTCTTGAAGTAGAACTCTGCCACTTCTGCGACCAGCCCCGTGCCATAAATGATTAGTTTCTTCATGAAGCGCCCTTACCTGTTTCCGCTCTCGTAGTGCTCACACCGGGTTGCGATACAGGTAGATTGTGTATTCATACAACGGATAAGAATGATCCAGTTTTATGTGCGGGGTAATTTCGCTCAAGCACCAGGAGAACAACTCGGCCGGATTACGGTAATAGAGATTGTTGGAATAGTAATTTACTTTCGTCGTCATGACATTGAAAGCTATGCCGATAGTACAAAGCGAAACCATTCGGCGGATTAGCTGCGCGGCAAACTCATCCATCTCCAAGCCGGGGGTTTCCAATTTCTGAGTCAGAACGCCGTTGCATACAACGTAATCAAACTGGCGCCCGAATTCATATCCAAGTATGTCGCCTTGAATGAAGTTTCCCGTCTCCTGGTTCTCTTTGGCCCACTCGATCATGTTGCCGGCGACATCGATCCCGGTGTAGTTCAGATCGATGTTTTTGCTGGTTGCATAACGCTGCAATCCACCATACCCACAACCGACATCCAGCAGCGAAGGCCTATTGCCGGCCACCCAATCCGCCACGGCCAGCATTTTGTCGTAGCGGAGCAACATCTTGCTCTCGTCCGCACCCCAGTCCACTCCCGCCGACGATGGGCCGTGTAGGGAAAACTTTTCCGCGTAGTGCTGTCCCAGTGCTTTGCTAATCGGGTCCATCTGTATTTGGTTTTACACCACTTCCAATTCCGGTATGGGGATGATAAAGCGGCCGCCCCGCCTCCGGTACTCGGCCTGTTGCTCAAGAATCTCAGCCGCAAAATTCCACGTCAGCAGCAATACGTGCGAGGGCATCTCTTCGAGTAGTCTTGCCGGCGGACAAATCGGCAAGCGCACTCCGGGCATATATCGTCCCTGCTTGTGAGTGCTGCGATCAACCACGAAATCCAGAGCTGACCTGTCGATCTCGAAGTAATTCAAAAGCGTACTGCCTTTCGCCGCCGCGCCGTATGCCGCCAGCCGCCGCCCTTGCCCCTTCAGATCGAACACAAAGTTTCTCAACGACGTTTTCAATTCCGCGACGCGCCGCGCGAAACCCTGATAGAAATCAAGCCGGTTGACTCCCCAACGCGCTTCTTCGTCCAGTAGTTGAGTTACAGCTAAAGCTTTTGTGGCGCCTCGGTCTATGGCCGCGAAAATGCGCAGGGAGCCGCCGTGAATACTAAGCCGCTCGACGTCCTGGATTGCCAGACCATGGCGTTCGAACAGTTGGTTCAGCGCTGTCAGCGAGAAGTAACACAGGTGCTCGTGATAGATCGTGTCGAACTCGCAGTGATCGATCAGGTCCTTAACATAAGGAACTTCGATGATGGCGACGCCGCCAGGCTTTAACAGCAAGCGCAGGCCGCGAACAAAACCGTTCAGGTCGGCTACGTGGGCCAACACGTTGTTGGCGTGAATCACATCTGCACGTTCACCCTGTTCCACCAGGCCGCCAGCTGTCTCGGCGCCAAAGAAGTCCGTGACCGTGCGAATGCCGCGCTCATCCTGGGCCACGCGCGCGATATTGATGGCCGGCTCAATGCCGAGCACGGGAATATTGGCCTGCTTGTAATACTGCAACAGGTAGCCATCATTGCTGGCAATCTCTACCGCCAGACTGTTCGGACCCACCAGCTGCGACTCGAGCACGCGCTCGACGATCGCCTGCGCGTGCTGCAGCATCGTGTCAGAGAACGAAGAGAAATAGAGATAGTCGCGAAATAATTCTTCCGGCGGCACCGTCTCGGTGATTTGGACCAGACTGCAGTTGGGACAGAACGCCAGTTCGAGCGGGTAAGTCGATTCCGGTTGATCCAGCTGCTCGGCGGTTATCAAGGCATTTGCCAGCGGCATGCTGCCCAGGGACAGCACCATCTGCAAACCGGCTTGCTCACAAGATCGGCATTCAATAGACGGGCTCATTGACCGGCACCCAGAAAGTCTCTGTACCAGCTAATGGTCTTTTGCAGGCCCTCGTCCAGAGTGAATAATGGTTGCCAGCCCAGCATCTCTCGCGCCCTGGCAGCGTTGAGATACTGATGGCGGATCTCGTTGGTAGTTTGATTCAATATCTCAGGCTGCAATTCTGATCCCATAAGCTCAAGAATTTGGTGCACGACTTGCAGCACTGACACCTGGATCTCATTCGAGAAGTTGAAAGCCTGACCTCGTAGCTCTGGATTGGCGGCCAGTTTCTCGGCCAACAATACATAAGCGGCCGCTCCGTCCTCCACATAGAAATAATCCCTGATGTAGTTGCCGTCGGAGCGAATAATTGGCCGCTGGTCCCGCAGGACCGAGCGAACAGTTCCGGGCACAATACGATTCCAGTTCAAATCTCCACCGCCGTAAAAGTTTCCGCAGCGCGTCACGACCACAGGCAATTGATAGGTTTGCGCATATGACTGGGCGATGAGATCAGAGCACGACTTACTAACATCGTAGGGATGCCGCCCCTGCAGAGGAGTCTCCTCATCGTAAGGGAGCTGTTCATGGTCTCCGTAGGCCTTGTCCGACGAAGCCACGACGATCTGCTTTACCATGGGACTGCGGCGGCAGGCCTCCAGCAGGGCCCAGGTGCCGGCGATGTTGGATTCAAAGGTGGAAATCGGATTACGGTTGGCAATCCCCACAATGGTTTGGGCCGCCAGATGAATTACGGTATCTATCTCATACTCACCCAACGCTCGTTCAAGCAGAGCCTGATCCCGGACATCGCCGCGGACGATCTTAACTCGCTCAGTTAGTTGATTCTGAATCAGGTCGCTTTGCGGAACCCAGTCGCGCACCAGACAGACGACATCAGCTCCGGCGTCAAGTAGCGAACGCACCAACCAGCCGCCAACAAGGCCAGTTCCGCCCGTGACCAGGGCCGGCCGATCTTGCCAGAAAGGCGCTTTGATCTCTGTCATTACTTGCAAACTTTCGCTGGAACTTGAACGCGCCGGCAGTGACTTTCCCAGAACAGCGTCGAGATCCTGTTACCTGCGCGGAGATATTTCATGCAGTAAGTGCGGTAGGAGTCTAGACGCGCGCTGTCGCAGACGTCAACCGCATGAGGCCGGAGAAACAGCCGGCCATCCTTCTTTCCCCGAATCTTCCAACTCATTAAAAAAACCCCCTGCCCACCTTTCAAGGTTGGACAGGGGAGATTGAGTAAACGATCAAGTTGAAGCTACTGCTGACCACCTGGAATCAGGGTCGGCGCAGTACCGACCGCCGTGTTACCCGAGATCCGGTTGTTCCCAAAGGAGTTGGTCGCGCCGGTGATGGCTGTACCGTTCAAGGCGATGTCGTTATTGGAGAGCCGGATAGTTGTGCTACCGCCATTAAGTATGCCCGTCGTATTATTGTTTATCGAGCAGGCATTGACAGTTAACTGCGAGGCTCCAAAAGGGCCCTCCGATTCCACGCCGGTACCGTTACCGGAGAAGACGGAGTTGCTGATCATCGCTTTGCCGCCGTTGCCAACCGCCACGCCGAACAGGCAGTTCTCAACGCGCACGTTATCCAGCGTGGCTGAAATTGCGGTCGCGCCAGAGGCCGGGGCGATAGCAATGCCGGTCGCGGTCGTGTTCCGCACGGTGGTATCGCTGACGAAGAGCTTCCCACCGGTGGTCCGCTCATCGGTGATGCCGCGGTTGCTGAAGTCTGTGATGAGACAGTTTTCGACAAAGACCGAACCCGTGGCGAGGATAATGCGGACACCGTTGATGCCCGTCCTTGTGCCTACCGCCCCGCTTGATCCGGTGCCGTTAATGGAGAGGTTGCGCAGGCGCACTGTCTTTTGCGGGTCGTTGCCGCTCACGTTAGTTAAGTTGATGTTGACCCCGTTCGTGCCGCTGGCAAGAATTGATGCCCAGCCAGAGCCGGTGCCGCCGTCAAGGGTAATTGATTTGGTGATCGTGATGGTGCCAAAACCACCCGGATCTAGCGCGTCGATCTCGCCATTAATAAATGTCCTTGAGATGGCGCCGGCGAATGTCTTGCAGGGGGCGGTACGGCTGCAGGGGTTAAGGTCGTCGCCGACACCGGATACCCAGGTGCGGGTTGCCTGGGCCTGGGCCATTACGCCGAAAGCCGCAACGAACATAGCGAGGGTGAAAAGTCTAAAAGTTACGCGGATCATGTACATGCAATCTCCTTCAAGTTGTGGGTGGTGGAGGCTACTTCGCAAAGCTATTCAAGCCTCCTATCTTCAAGTGCGCAAGTCGACCGGAAACCCGTCACCGGTTAGAAAAGAAATCTGAGTTTTGCGGAGCTAACCAGCGGGGAACATCTTCACAGGCAATCAGGAAGCTGGTTAAAGAAGTAACTCAGCATTCGTTGTCGGCGCTTTCGCGGGTGTCGTGTTTTCTGGGCCGTTCTTCGCAGACTGTGAAGACAAGTTAACAGCTTCATCGCATTATAAAAAGGTTGAAAGTGGCCACATATTCAATAATGTGGCGCACACAGCAACTCTTAGTAAGTCATCTCAGCTGCTCGCCAACGACCAATTTGACAGATGGCAGGTTAAGGGAAGTCAGAAGGAGATAAACGTAAGCTACCGGCGGATACCTACGCGGATCTGCTTTGACCGGCCACTTGGCAAAATGACAGACTGAATTCCATCCCTTACTGCCAAACTTTCCACGGTATCTCTCCGCTCTGCCAGAGATGCTCCAACAATAGCTTGTCACGCATGGTGTCCATGCACTGCCAAAAGCTGTCGTGACGGTAGGCTACAAGCTGCTTATCAGTGGCAAGACGTTCCAGCACATCGGCCTCGAGGCTGCTGTCGCCGCGCAGATAGTCGAACACCTGGGGCTCAAAAATCAGAAAGCCCCCATTGATCCAACCTTCTCCAATCTGCGGCTTCTCAGTAAATTCGGTGACCAAATCTCCCTCGAATATCAGCCCGCCAAAGCGAGCTGGCGGCCTGACCGCTGTAACAGTGGCCAGGCGCCCGTGCGACTTATGAAAACGCAAAAGGTCGGCAAAGTTAATATCGCTCACTCCATCGCCGTAGGTAACCATGAAGGTTTCTTTGCTCAACCATGGTTGCAATCGCATGACGCGTCCGCCGGTAAGCGTCTTCAATCCGGTATCAATTAGATGAACTGTCCAATCCTCACACTCTTTATTGCTCGTCTCTACTTCTCCGCTGCTTAAGTTAATAGTCATACTTCCGCTCAAAGCAGAGTAATCGACGAAGTAACGTTTAATCATTTCACCCTTGTAGCCCAGGGCGATAAAGAAATCCTTGAAGCCGTAATGGGCGTAACCCTTCATGATGTGCCAGAGGATCGGATACCCACCCACCTCCACCAGCGGTTTAGGCTTAACTTCCGTCTCCTCGGACAGCCGACTACCAAAGCCGCCGGCTAAGATCACTACGTTCATCGTTTTTTACCTCGGCGTACCGCCCGCAACGATCTCGCATTGCTCTGATGTATAGCGAGTCTCCCACTGCAACAGAGGCCTGATGACTCCGGGAATATGGCCACTGTAATCTCCTCTAACGGAGTTACCATCCATGCTGTCGACCACCTGAAAGGCGACGGCATCGCGCTCAAAGACGTGAATGATTTCCGGTTCCCGAGTGGTGACCGCCGCCCCTACCATCATCGTCCCCTCAGCCAGAAGATTGCCAGGTATCCACGCCGTACTTATGAAGCATCCTGCGGGTCGCGGTCGATTGAACCAGGCCGGGTCGTTATCCGCGGTGACAAAAACATATTCGCCCTGTTCGTTTAAGAAATGATAGTTGGGAGTTAATTCGTACCCGCCCTGCAGCACAACAAACTCCATTTCGATTGCGATGGGCTTGCTTATATCCATCACCCCGGTGACTTCTCCCTTTTCATCTCGCACGCGGACGGCGCGCAGGCGAACAACCTCACTACTGGGCGCCTTGCTCGAATCTGTCCACTCGCGCGCAGCAGTCGTTCCCAGACCTTCGCGCAGATACTCTCGGGCAACCACGTGCGAAGGGCCATCGCTGAGAACACGGCCTTGATCAAATAGTATTGTTCTGGGGCAAAGCCGGGTTATGGCCGACATGTTGTGTGAAACAAAGAGAACGGTGTGGCCCTGCTTTCCCACATCCTGCATTTTGGTCAGGCACTTGCGCTGGAAACGCGCATCGCCCACCGCCAAAACTTCATCAATAAGCATTATTTCCGGTTCGAGATGTGCCGCGACGGCAAAGGCCAGGCGCACGTACATGCCGCTCGAATATCGCTTGACCGGCGTGTCTATGAACTTTTCTATTTCCGCAAACGCAACGATTTCGTCAAACTTTGACGTGATGTCATGTCTGCCCATGCCCAGGATCGATCCGTTGAGGAAGATATTTTCCCGGCCTGTAAGCTCCGGATGAAAACCTGTTCCCACTTCCAGCAGACTGCCGACGCGTCCATAAAGTTCAACCTTTCCAGTGGTCGGCTCTGTGATGCGTGAGAGAATTTTAAGAATCGTCGATTTGCCGGCCCCATTACGGCCGATGATGCCAACGACTTCGCCAGGTTCTATTTCAAAGCCGACATCCTTCAGCGCCCAGATTGTTTGATTGGTTGCATCGCTGGTCCGGCCGCGCAATCGCTGAAAGGGAGCGCGCGCCAAATCAACGATGCTCTCGCGCAAGGTGCCGTAGGCAGCTTCGCGGGCCCCAATCTGGTATTGCTTGCTGAGGTGCTCGACTTTGACAATCGGCTTCATAGGGCCTGCTAGACTATATCAGCGAAGGTCTTCTCCATCCGGCGAAAAGAATAGGCGGCGTAAACCAGCATGAGGGTGGTTAGCAAAGCCGAAAGCGCGAGGGCCGTCCAGTCAATCGGCTGGCCGAAGAGTGACGAGCGATAGCCGTCGATGATTCCCACCAGCGGATTGAACTGGAAAACCACACGCCATTTTTCCGGCAGAAGATTCGACGGGTAAAACACCGGCGAAGCAAACATCCATAGTTGAACCAGGAATGGCAGTGCGAACCGTATGTCCCTATACTTCACGTTCAAAGCGGAGAGCCACATCCCCACACCCAGGGCCAGCAAGCTCGTCAGCAGGACCAGCACGGGAAACAGCAACAAGTTCCACGTGAGGGCAACTTTGTAATAGAACATCAAACCTATCAACAGCACGAAAGCGATTGAGAAATCTACCAGACCTGCCGCCACCGACGCTCCCGGAATAATCATTCGCGGAAAATAGACTTTGGTAATCAGATTGGCGCTTCCCACCAGGCTGTTACCGCTGGTTGTGACCGCGTTCGCAAAAAAGGTCCAGGGCAGTAGCCCGGCATAAGCAAAAACGGGGTAGGGAATTCCCCCGGTTTTGGTATTCATTCCTGCCAGCCGCCCGAACAAGAGACTGAAAATCAACATCGTGAAAAGCGGCTGCATGATGGCCCAGGCGACGCCCAGGGCCGTCTGTTTGTAGCGCACTTTGACATCGCGCCATGTCAGGAAGAAGAGCAGTTCGCGATAAGCCCACAATTCGCGCAGGTTAAGCGCGCTCCACGCACTGCCGGGCTGAATAACTACCACGGGAGTATCGGGTAGATTGTGCGCTGTGTGCTTGGGTGGTGTGGCTTCGATTTGTATGGCGGTTTGGTCCGCGGGGGCAGCAGGTTTCAACATGCTTTCGTTTGCTCAGAAGCTCGCCTGCCTTGTGGCTTCAGCGTTGGTTGGCATCCCTTTCTCGTTTGTGGCCAACTGCTTTCAGCCAAAAAGACGTCCTTGCAGAGAAGCCATCAGTCTAGACACGCGGAAAGCAGGCGTCAAGCAACTAGCCGGCAAGCTGTCTTCCCTTTCGATGTTGAGAGGTATTGTAAAAATTCCCGCCGCCTTAGGACAAACAGGGGAATAGAAGCGTCCGACTGGTTCGGCGACGATACCCAACTGCTGAGCCTTCCTGGCAGCCTGAGATGACGCAAAAAAGTCCCACCACCGCGCAGTGCGCGGTGGTGGGAAAAGGGGAAAACCTCAGAAGGGGGAAGCGTATCTTAGCTCGGGGAGAGTCCCGGCCCGGTAGGCAGGTTGTTTGCCCCATTCCCGGAAATAATATTATTTCCGTTCGAAGATACCGCGGCCTGAGACCCCGCGGTCATACTGGATGTAGTGTTGTTTGTTATCACGGAGTTGATCAGCCTGGCTATAGCACCTCCGCTTATGTTCATTCCGATACCGTTGTGCGAGATCGAGCAGTTTTCAATATTCAACTGCGTGGTCGCGCCGTTGGCAAACACCCCGGTCGTGGAGCCTGAAACGTTGCAGTTTCTCACAGTAGCAATAGCCCGGGCGTCAAGAGCTATGCCCGTGTTGCCAGTGCTGGCCTGCACCTGAGTATTCTCAATCAGGGCGTTAACGGTGGCGGCAGCACCAGGGATTATCACGATGCCGCTCTGAACCGTGTTTCTCACGACACAACCGCTCACGAACAGGTTGCCGTTAGCGGCTCGAATATCGTTGATTCCGCGATTCGTAAACCCGTCAATCTGGGTATCTTCGATATGCACTCTGGTGGCGGCATTGATTCTGACACCGTCGATTCCCGTACTTGCCCCATTGATGTTCAGTGAGATAAGCCGGACGGTTTTTCGCACGTCAGCCGCATCCGTGATGTTAATGATCACGCCGGTGGTCAGGGCGGCAAGGATCGAGCCATAGCCTTGTCCATGCGTTCCGTTGATCGTTAAGGACTTTGTGATGGTTACCGTCCCGAATCCGCCCGGGTCAAGCGTGCTGATTTCGCCATCCTTGGCTGTTTTGGAAATCGCGCCCGCATAGGTCTTGCAGGGGGCCGTGCGGCTGCACGGGTTAACGTCGTCGCCCACGCCGGACACCCAGGTGCGGGTGGCCTGCGCCTGCGCGCCGGAGGATACGATCAGGGTGAAAGCCATAATTGCTAAGGCCATCATGGCGAAACGAAACTTGTTCATTGGAGTCTCCTTTTTCTGCAGAAAGTTGGGGATGGCCACCAGTAGAACACGGATTCGTACCGGCTACTGTTGCGCCGAGTCTTCCCATGGTGATGAGGAAATCATTTATCAGTTACTCGGGTGGCAGTGAAAGTGCCAACCGTGGAACGGAATCCATTGAAGTTCTCTTCGTCTATCATGCTGCCGATAAAGATTGCCCGGCCGGAAATGGAATTGCTTGAATTAAACTTGCCTTTTAAGATCAGCGTTCCGGTCTCGCGACAGCACGTGCCGAGCGGCAACTCCACCTCACCGGAAAAGCTTACGCGATCATTGGTGGTTGCGGACCACACGGCCGGTTGCGGAGTTGCCACGGCTTTACCGTCTGGCCCAGTGTCCAGAAGCAGAAAGGAACCCGGCCCTTTGGCCTGCGAATCGAATATCAAATTCTTCTCACCTACGCCGGAAAGAGTAAACCTCACTCGCCACTGACCGGTAAGGTTCGTAGTCGTCACCGGCAGACCTGCCTGGGGGCAAGTAGCCTGAACTGCAACTGCCAAAACGGCAAGGATCAAAACCATCAATTGCGAAACAAAGAAGACTTTCATACTAGTATCCTCGGAATGAATTCTAACCCGCAACGCGTTAACTCTCCTATGAAGACACGACAAGGCGGCCAGTGATTACTTAAGACTGGCCGCCTTGTTTCCCTCTGGTTAGATCTCTTTCGCGTCGCCGTCAGTGAAAACAAACCTGAACGTCGCCAGAAAGAGTTCTTGTTCAGTCGTTACTGACCCGGTCCAGCTAGCGTGCAGCCCGGACAATTATTTGTACCATTCCCTTGAATGTCATTGTTCGAGAACGTTGATACTGTCCCGCCTGCACTTACGAGCACACCGTTACTGGTTTGGGAGGTTATGATGTTTTGGCTGATCTCCACCACCGAATCCGCAACCCCAGCGCCGCTTCCGGCCTGGACGCCAACATTGTTGCCGGTCATCTGACTTCTTTGAACCCGAATCACGGCGAATGACGCTGCTACCGTGTTATCTGCGAAAACGCCGACGGCAGTGTTGTTAGAGAAGACGGAGTCGGTGGCGCTAACTACCGTACCCGATCTGGCGTGCAGACCATTAGCGTTGCCCGAAAACCGGACATGGTCCAACATCACGTTGGCACGAGAAGCTGCCGAGGCCACCACATTGATCCCGTCCCCGCCGTTGTCCCTGATCACCGTTTCTCTGATGTTCAATCGCAGGCCGCCACTGGCGTCCGTTGAAGTAATGCCATTGCCCGCAAACCTGAAGATCACGCAATCTTCGATATTCACGGTCTTGGCCCCGATAATGTTTATTCCCTGAATACCGTTGCAGAAGCCGTTAATGGAAATACCTCGGATTGTGACTACGTCGGTACTTGTGTTGGCATTAATGATTATGCCGGTGGTGAGGGACGCAAGAATCGAGGCGAACGTTCCCGTACCATCAAGCGTGATCGACTTGGTGATCGTAACCGCGCCGAAGCCACCCGGATCAAGGGCATCAATCTCACCGCAGGGGGCGGTTTTTGAGATGGCGCCAGCCCAGGTCTTGCAGGGTGCCGTGCGACTGCAGGGATTGGCGTCGTCGCCTACGCCCGAAACCCATGTACGCGATGCTTGCGCCTGGGCCAATGAGGCAAACGCGAACATAAAAATCGCAATTGCCAGAATCTTAATGGTGAACCGAAACTTGTTCATTTGGAGTCTCCTTTTTTGAAGTTAGGGGATGGCCGCCAGTAGAACACGGATCAGTTCCGGCCACTGCTGCGCCGAGTCGTCCCATGGTTGTTAAAGATATGTGGTCATCAAAGCCATGAATAGATTGCTTGACCGAACCCTGGTCGAGGGTCGGACGAGCAGCGCCAGGATGCCAGGTGGCGCTGCTCGTCCGATGCTTGTTTACTTGAACTTGAAGTTCGCGGTGTGGACGCTGCCGTCATTTAGCGTAACTACCAGTTGACGACAGGTTCCGGCCCATGAACTCTCAGTCTTCCAGACGTAGTTGTACTGGTCACCACCAAAGCTGAGACTGCTTCCCCCGGCGGTAAGCGTTTCCGTTACGTCAACGCCCGGGTCGTTGGTGGCGCAGTTGAAGGACACTGAGTACGGGTTGTTGGCGGCAAAGATATTCAACCCCTTATACCCGCTCAGACTGAACTTCACCGGAATCGCCCGGCCGGCATTGACTGAATTCAGAATCGGCGGATTGCCTACCGGCGAGAAAAAGCCCGTGAAGTTGTAGAGCACCGTCACCGTGAAACTGCAGTTGCTCGAATTCCCTGCCTCATCGGTCGCCGTAGCGTTGACCGTAGTGGTGCCAACCGGGAAGACCGACCCGGAAGCCGGGCTGCTGGTAATATTGGGAGTCGAACAGCTGTCGGTTGCGGTCACCGCAGGGTAACTCACTGCCATGGAAGTGGCGGTGCTGTTCAACGGTAAATAGACCACCATGTTCGCCGGACAGCTAATTGCCGGAGCTATCGTGTCAACGACGTTCACGGTCCGCGTCGCCGTTGTTGCGTTCCCCTGCCCGTCATTAACGGAGTAGGTGAGCGTATACGAACCCACCACATTCGAGTTGACAGTGCCAGTGGCCACGATACTGCTCGTTAGATTTCCGGCACAGCTATCGTTAGCGGTAGCCCCGGGATCGGTAAAGGTCGTATGGCACTCGACCGTCATCGGGTTCGCACCGTTTAGTGCAATCGTCGGCGCCGTAGTGTCGACGACGTTCACGGTTCGCGTTACCGAGGTAGCGTTATTGCCGGCCGCGTCGGTTGCATCATAGGTGATGGTGTACGAGCCGACCACGTTTACATTGACGCTGCCGGAAGCAGTCGCCGCAGAGTCAGGCGAGCAATTATCATGGGCCGTCGCGCCAGGATCCGTAAAGCTGGTATGGCATTCAACGGTCATCGAGTTCGCGCCGTTGAGCGTGATCGTCGGCGGTGTATTGTCGATGACGGTCACCGTTTGCGTGGCAGTCCCGGTGTTGTTGTGAGCGTCGGTTGCCGAATAAGTAATTGTCGTCTGTCCGACCGGGAAAACGTTTCCTGACGGAACCCCACTGCGGGATGTGGCGACAGATCCCGCACACGAGTCGTTAGCGCTTGCCGTCCCCAGCGCGGCCTCACCAACGATCGCGCCACAGGAAGTTGCACCTGCGCCCGTATGTACGGTGACAGCCGCCGGAGCCGTGACTACTGGCCCGGTAGTATCCACCACATTAACCACTCTTGTGACGGATGTGGCTGCTTGACCGGAAGGATCAGTAGCACTGTAAGTGACGGTGTACTGGCCAACCGTGTTCGCATCGACGGTGCTCACGGCTGTAGCCGCGAAATCGCCTGCACAGGCGTCGTGGGCCGTTGCGCCCGGATCGGCAAAGCTGGTGTGACACTCGACCGTCATCGGATTGGCGCCGAGCACCTCGATCGTCGGCGCGGCGGTGTCTTCCACTGTGACCGAGCGCGCCCTTTGAGAGGTTAGATTTGGATCGCAATGACCAGGCGAATCCTCGACACAAGCGGTATAGGTAATGGTGTAAGTTCCCGGCGTATGTGTATCAACTGTGCCGGACGTAATCACCGGGACGGAACCACCACCGGACGCGGTCGCCGTTGCTCCCGGGTCGGTGAAGGTACTACCACACTCGATGGTCACCTGAGGATCACCGTTCACTGTGATGGTGGGCGGTGCCGTCCCGCCACTTTCAACAATCACGCTTCGAGTGGCAGTTGCAGTGCGATTCTGGCTGTCTGAGGCGGTATAAGTGATGGTGTACGTGCCTGGAACATTCGAATCCACTGTGCCCGAGCTGCTAACGGGCCTGACACCCTCGCAGGCATCATTGGCCACAGCGCCCGGATCTATGAAAGTCTGACCCGGATTAACTGTCATCGGGTTCGACCCTTCAATAGTGATCACCGGCGCTTCAGAATCCGAGACATTGACAGTGCGGGTGGTCGAGACGGAGTTCGGGCCTTCAGTGGCGGTGTAAGTGAGTGTATAGCTCCCCGGCGTGTGGCTATCTACCGTGCCTGACACCACGACCGTTAAAGGATCACCATTGCCATTTACCGCCGTGGCGCCTGAATCCTCAAAATCAGAGCCGCACTCGAGTGCAGCTGGATTCGCTCCACTAAGCGAAATCGCGAGTCCGCCCGGATTGTCAACCGTCACTTGGAAAGTACACACGCCGCCCATTGTACTAGTGCTGGTAACGGTGGTGGTGCCAATTGGGAAGAATGAGCCGGATGCCGGGTTGGAAGTCACGGGTTCACCGCAAACACCTGATGTGGTCGGCGCCGAATAGGTGACCACAGCTCCCGCCTGGCCCGAATCGGCGGAAACGGTGATGTTCGCTGGACAAGTGAGCACACAGGGGGAGTTTGCGACTCGAACGGAAGCGGTAGAAAAGTCGTTCTCGGTGTTGAGGTCCGAGACGGAATTAGAAACAGTTGTGGTATTGGAAATAGAGTCCCCAACCGCAACACCGGAATCCACCAGATAGGTGCCTAGAAAAATGGCCCTCTCGCCCCTACCCAAATTCGGGATCGTACACACCGTCGTGCCGGTACCGCCACTTGAAGGGTTGCTGCAATTAAACAGCGGACCCTCGCGTTGGCTAAATGACACAAATGTTGTATTGGCCGGCACACTATCCACCAGCTGGATCGCCACTGCGTCGCTGGGTCCGCCGTTGGTTACCTGAGCTGCGAAGACGACTTGGGCACCGGTAGATGCACTTCCTGAGACCGCAGTCCCGGAAATCGAGAGATCGACCTGTGGATTTGCCGCGTCGACTACCGTGAAGGAGGCTACCTTCTGCACTGAGCCGCCAAAAGGTTCGTAAAGAATTACGCGCCAGTCGCCCAGGCTCGAGTTTGTCGTAAGAGGGAAGGTGCTGGTACCCGATCCCACAGGGGCGTTCTGGAGGGCGATAGAATTAGAGTTGGACCAAATGATTACCCAACCGGGCGCTGCTCCGGTGACCTCCGCGCAAACTGTTTTGTCAGCATCCTGAAGATTGAAAACCGTTTTCCCGGTTGAACAGTCTCCGGCATACAGCGATATTGTCGGCGCCCCGGCCTGGGGCAGAGCCGAGAGCGATGAATAGGACACTGGATTAAGCCATGATGGAATCAGCTGTTGGGGGCCCTTCCCAGTCACGTTGGGCAAACTTATTTTATTGACCTTAGCAAGGTCAGGGCTTGCAAGAGGCACATTTGACGAAGACGCCGAGGAAGCCGAATAGAAACTAAGAGCAGTCATAAGCATAAAGCACGAAATTGCTGTTAAGCGCGCGCGAGAAACGACCCGTGTCGAAGGTACAGCTCCTCGCAAACGTACACCAAGATTGCCAATAAATGACTTCATAACTCTCTCCTTTTAAGTGCCTATGTGGGTGGTTGTGAATAAATACTTCTCGGCTTTGAAATACTTCCAGGCTGTGGTTAGAGCGGAGGCTGCGCAACGTTGAGCAAGACAAACCCGCTTAAGTGGAGGCGGCATCCTAATGCGGTTCGAATTTTCTGTCAAGGATTAAATGCAACATTTTTGGCATCCTTTTGACAGAAAAATAACTTGATTCCAACGGCTTCTTGACACTCTTGGAAATGCCTTCATATACTCACCCGCTCAAGCGCCAGTACCCCCTCTTTCTTCAGCCAGAAGTGGTTAAAGTGATGGTCTGGGTTCATTTGATCCAAAAGACAAGGCCGGGCGGACCTCGCCAGTTTACAGTCGCAAATCGATGAAAAAGCTCTTCGTGACCGGCGCCGCAGGGTTCATAGGCTCAGCCTTTGTCCGATTGGCGCTCAGTACTTATCCGGCCTGCGAAATTACGAATTTCGATGCGTTAACCTACGCGGGTAATCCGGACAATGTGCAAGGCATGGATCCGGTCCGGTACAAGTTTGTTCGCGGAGATATCGTCGATCGGGAAAAAGTTCTTGCCGCCCTCGAACCTGACACGGACACCATCATAAACTTCGCGGCTGAATCACACGTCGACCGCAGCATCCTTTCCGCGGGAGAATTCCTGCGCACTAATATCATTGGCACCCAGGTCCTGCTCGATGCAGCTCGTGAGCGGGGTGTGCGTCGCTTCCTGCAAATCTCAACTGATGAGGTAATGGGAAGCTTGCCCGACGATGAAGGTGCCTTCTTCACCGAGGACTCCCCTTTCGCCCCAAACAGTCCGTACGCGGCTTCCAAAGCTGCCGCAGAACATCTGGTGAGAGCGGCGCACCATACTTTTGGACTGGATACAGTGATTACTCGATGTGGAAACAACTATGGTCCACGCCAGTTTCCGGAGAAATTTCTACCGTTGATATTGTCTAATACTTTCAATGACGAGCCGATTCCGATCTATGGAGACGGTCAGAATGTCCGTGACTGGATCCATGTTGATGATCATTGCCGGGCCATCCTGCTGGCCCTGGAGAAGGGAACCTCGGGGGCGGTCTATAACTTCGGCGCGCGAAACGAGCAGCGCAACCTGGAGGTGGCATGGTCGGTATTGGACGCTCTGGATAAGCCACGTTCCCTGATTCGCTTCGTCAAGGATCGACCCGGACACGACCGCCGTTACGCAATTGACCCGACCAAAGCTGAGACGGAGCTTGGGTGGCGCCCGCTTGAAACCTGGGAAAGCGGACTGCACAAGACTATCCGCTGGTATCAGGAAAACGGCGAGTGGATTAGAAGGGCCCGCAGCGGCGCTTATCGTGATTACTACCAGAGGCAATACGGGATGGAGGCCGGCAAAGTTTGAAGGTATTGGTCGCCGGAGCCGGCGGAATGGTTGGCAGACACGTGGCCGCCTACTGTGTAGCCCTGGGGGACGACGTATTTCAGTATGATCGCCGGGGGCTGGACATCACAGCTGATGATCAAGTGCGTCACCTTTTGGAACGCGATCGCCCACAGGCAGTTATCAACTGCGCCGCCTGGACTGACGTAGATGCGTGCGAAGGCGATTCGCAACGCGCTTTCGAGGTAAATGCCCGCGGGCCGGAAATACTGGCGATGAACTGTCGCCGCGCCGGCGCCTCTCTGGTTACGATCTCCACAGACTATGTCTTCGACGGGAAAGCGAAGGGGTTCTACGATCAACGCAACGATCCGAGTCCTATCAGCGTCTATGGTGAGGCTAAGCTCGAGGGTGAACGCAGGGCGCAACGGGCCTGTGCCCGTACCACGGTCGTGCGCAGCGGCTTTATCTTTGGCCGGGGCGGCCGCAATTTTCTGAGCACCGTGATTGATTGCGGGCGGCGTAATGGACGGTTAACGGCGATTACTGACGCTTTTGGCACTCCCACTTATGCCGCGGACCTCGCGCGCCGGCTGCGCCAGTTGGCCGAACTGGATCTGCCAGGCATCTATCACGTGACAAACCAGGGTGAAGGAGCCAGTTATTATCAGTTCGCAATTGCAGCGCTGGCCGCTGCCAGCTGTGACCCGGGTTTGGTGACACCCATTTCCGCGAATGATCTGAAGCGCCCTGCACCCAGGCCACGAAACGCCAGGCTACGTTGCCTCCTTTCTGAGGCCATTGGTCTGGAGCCCCTTCCGCCCCTGGCGGACGCCCTTCGTGAGTTTGCCAGAGAAACGGCCGCCGCCGGGGCTTAAGTTCCCGACACGCTGCCCTAAATTAGCTGCATATCCATTGGCGCGTTTTACGCCACTGATGATATGCTTGGCGGCGCAAAAGTCTGATTAATTGTTCTTGGTTAATTGTTAAGGAAAGGGAGAGGGTTTGTTAGTGACACCCACTCATTAACCGCAGGTCAGTAAGATATGATGTCTCAAAATAATCGTTTGCTTCCAGTCGCCGGCATGGAGCGCGGCCTTGATCGACCGCTTAGTGACATCGCCCCGTCGAAGTCATATGGAGCTACTGCGCTTGAGCCCGGAAATCTGCGCCAATACCTTTTTGTTGTCCTAAAACGCAAGTGGCTGATACTGGGCGTAGTTCTGATCCTAACTTCGCTGGTGACCATACAGGAATTCCGTTCGCCCCCGATTTACGAGGCGAAGACGATAATTCGTATTGACCCGAAACCGCAAAGCGTACTTCACACCGGTCAGGTGGTCATTAACGCTGAACCCGATCCTAAGTTCTGGGGCACGCAGATAACGCTTTTGCAGAGCCAGACGCTGGCCCGTCAAGTGGCCCTGACGCTAGACCTGCCGCACAACCCGGCCTTCTTAAAAGGTAAGACCGACACCGGTATTTTTTCTTCGCTGCGGAGAATCTTTAACTGGGAAAAGCGACCCGCGCCCAGTAAGGCAATCGCGTCGGCATCGGTGGACACCATTGTGTCGCGGGATCAACCGCTGACAGCGGAACAGCAGGCGGAACTGGAGCCCTACGAAGACGCGATCATTGAGGGCCAGACGATAGAGCCGCTGAACACGACCAGCTTGATCGTGATTCGCTACAAACACAGTGATCCAGAGATCACACAGAAGGTCACAAACACGTTGGCCGAGGTGTTCGTGAATAATAATCGCGAGCGGGAAACACAAGGCTCGACCAAAGCGGAAGAATTGCTGGCCAATGAAATAGCGCACTTGCAGACCAAAATTACACGCGATCAGGAAATCAAATTTAATTACGCCAAGGCCAAAGGCCTGCCGCTGGACGAAAATCCTGACAGCAATATTGAACTCAAGCGCCTGGCGACGCTCAGCAACCAATTGCTGGAAGCGGAGAATGCGCGCAAGGATCTGCAATCGATTTATGAAGCCGCCCAGCGGGAAAAGAATCCCTATTCGATTCCCGGCGTAGTTGACGATGGCCGGATTCTCAAACTACGCGAGAAGATTTCATCCTTGAGAGAACAGCGGGAGAACCTGCTCGTAACCTTTACGCCGGAGTGGCAGGGAGTAAAGAAGATTGAAGCCCAGCTCAGACCGCTGGAAGAAGAAGTGGCCAAAGCACCACTGGATCTGATCGCCGCGATGAAGTCGCGGTCTGAGGCTGCCCGGGAGCGAGAGAGGATGCTCCGCGAGGCGTACAATCAGCAGCGGAGTACTACAACGCAGCAAACCCGCGACAAGATCGACATGATCGCGATCAGCCAGGAGATTGAGACTAACAAGCAGTATCTGAATACACTGCTGCAGCGCAGACGCGAGCTGGATGTAAACCGCCAGGATAATCCGAACGAAGTCAGCATCGAGACGCCCAGTCGTTACCCGCACGCTCCCATAGGTCCGGCGCGCCTGCGAAACATTATGATCGCGTTCATGCTGTCGTTCGCCGCGGGCATCGGACTCGCATTCCTGCTCGATTTCCTCGATGACTCCGTCAAGACCGTTGACGACGTTGATCGATATATTCATCTGCCGGCCCTGGCGCTGATTCCTGACAGCAGTACTGAACGCCCGCGTCTGAAAGGAGGTCCGCCTTCAGAAAGCACCGCCCTGGCATTGATCGAAGACGTGCGTTCGCCTATCGCCGAGTCTTACCGTCACCTCCGTACGTCGCTTTTGCTATCTACGGCAGGCCAGGCGCCGCGAACTATCCTGGTGACTTCCAGCCAGCCTTCTGAAGGGAAAACCACGACCGCGGTGAATACGGCCGTCATGCTGGCGCAGACTGGCGCCGACGTATTGATCATGGACTGCGATCTCAGGCGTCCCCGGTTGCACACTCATTTCAACCTGCATAATAACCATGGCCTGACCAACTGCCTGTCCGGGGAGTCGGATATCGATGGGCTTCTACAGAGTTACGACAAGCTACCCAACCTTAAGATTCTGACTTCGGGCCCGGTGCCGCCGAATCCGGCGGAGTTACTCGGCTCGGATGAAATGCGCAAGGTCCTGGCGGCGCTGAGCGAGCGTTTCGCGCACATTATTGTCGATTCACCACCGGCGATCTCTTTCACGGATGCAGCCATTCTCTCGACCCTCGTCGATGGCGTAATCCTGGTGGTCCATGGCGGACACAGCTCGCGGGCGGTGGTTCGTCGCGCCAAGCAACAACTGGTGGATGTGGGCGCGCACATTTTCGGCGTCGTGCTGAACAAGGTTAAGCTGGAGGCCGAGGACTACTACTACGGCTACTATTCCCGCTACTACTATGGCGAGAGCGATGACCTCACCCCCGAGAGCGGGGCCGAGGGCGCGGGAGCGCGCGGTTCGAGCTGATGGCGGGACAGTATTGCCTGATTGCTCCCGACGTCATACTTGGACGGGACGTCACCATCCATAACTTCGTCAACCTCTACGGTTGCGAGATTGGCGACGGGAGCAAAATCGGGTCCTTCGTGGAAATCCAGAAAGGCTCGCGCATCGGGCGGAACTGCAAGATCTCAAGCCATACTTTTATCTGCGAAGGTGTGACCATCGAGGACGAAGTCTTCATTGGTCACGGCGTCACCTTCATTAACGACAAACATCCCCGCGCTACCAACGACGACGGTTCCCTGCAGAACGAGGCAGACTGGACCGTTCAGCCCACGATCATAAGAAGGGGCGCCAGCATCGGCTCTGGCGCCGTTATTCTTTGTAACCTGAGTGTCGGCGAGCGGGCCACAGTCGGGGCTGGTGCAGTAGTCACCACTGACGTCCCCGCGCATGCCACTGTCGCCGGAAACCCTGCGCGCACAATATCCGGCGGCTGAAGCGGATCGACGCCGTTTTCTCGGTCCCATGACTAACACCACAATAGGGATTATCGGCTGCGGCTACTGGGGCCCCAACCTGCTGCGAAACTTCGTCGAAAGCGAAGTGGCTGAGGTGCGTTGGATCTGCGATGCGGACACGGCGCGACTGGCAGCGATCGGCCGGCGATATCCTGGCGCCCGCACCACCAACGATTATCACGACTTGCTGGCTGACCCCGCGCTTGATGCGGTGGTAGTGGCAACGCCGGTGGGCACTCACTATTCCATCGCCCGCGAAGCGCTGCTGGCCGGCAAGCATGTACTGGTTGAGAAACCCTTGACCGCAGCTGTTTGTGAAGCCGAGGAGTTAATCGAGTTATCCCAACGCGGCGGACTAACTCTGATGGTCGATCACACGTTCGTCTATACGGGCGCCGTGCGCAAGATCAAGGAAATTGTGAACAGCGGCGAGCTGGGGGATCTGCTTTACTTCGATTCCAATCGCATCAACCTGGGGCTCTTTCAACGCGACATCAACGTGGTTTGGGATCTGGCGCCGCACGATCTCTCGATCATGGACTTCATCATCGATCGTAAGCCGGAAGCACTCACTGCTATTGGCAGCTGTCACGTCGAGAAGGGAATCGAGAATATTGCCTACGTGCTGCTCAGGTTCTCCGACGAGTTTATCGCGCACTTTCATTTCAACTGGCTTTCGCCGGTCAAAATCCGGCGCACGCTGATTGCCGGTTCTCGCAAGATGATTCTTTACGACGATATTGAGCCCACTGAGAAAGTGCGGGTATATGACAAAGGAGTCACCTCGAACCGCGCAGATTCGGACAAAGAAGCGGCTTACAAAACCCTGGTTAGCTACCGCACCGGCGACGTTTGGGCCCCTCAGCTGGATTCAACCGAAGCCCTTCGCTACGTTTGCGATGAATTCCTCGATTCGATTCAGCAGGGACGCCAGCCACTGACGGATGGCGCGGCGGGTTTGCGGGTGGTTCGGTTGTTGGAGGCCGCCCAGGAGTCGATCAAAGCAGGGGGCCGCCCGATTTTCTTCTGACCGATCCGCTCGACATGAAAGTACCGCTACTTGATCTTCAGGCCCAGTACGTCTCGTTGCGCGCCCCGCTGCTGAGCGCCATGGAGCGTGTCATGGATGCGCAGCAGTTTATTCTCGGGGCGGAGGTAGCGGCTCTCGAAGCAGAGATTGCGGCTTATTCCCAGACACGTCACGCAATCGGATGCGCTTCCGGGTCTGATGCTTTGCTGCTGGCCCTGCAGTCGATCGGAGTGGGCCGGGGCGACGAGGTCATCACCACGCCGCACAGCTTTTTCGCTACGGCCAGTGCTATTACCAGGTTGGGAGCGCAACCGGTCTTTGTCGATATTGATCCCGGCACGTATAACATCAACGAAGCACTGGTAGCCGACGCCATCACTGAACGCACCAGGGTGCTGATGCCGGTGCACCTTTTTGGCCAGTGCGCCGACATGGGCATCCTGGGCTCAATCAGCAAACAACGGGGAATTCCCCTGGTTGAGGATGCGGCGCAGGCGATAGGGTCCGAAGATCAAGGGCTCAGGGCCGGCTCAATCGGAACTATCGGCTGTTTCAGTTTCTATCCTTCGAAGAACCTGGGCGCCGCCGGCGACGCGGGGATGATGGTCACAAATGACGACCAGCACGCCGAGCGTTTGCGTAAACTTCGGGTACATGGTGAGGAGCGAAAGTACTACCACAGCTCAATTGGCCTGAACAGTCGTTTGGACGCGATACAGGCTGCGGTGCTGCGAGTGAAGCTGCCGTGTCTGGATAAATGGTCCGAGGCGCGCCGGCGAAACGCCGCGCAGTACTTTGAGCTGTTTACCGACGCCGGGTTGGCGGAAGAGATTGGGCTGCCCATAGTCAGGCCTGGCGGGCGGCACATTTTCAATCAGTACGTCATACGCGTAGGTGACCAACGCGATGCGCTCCGGGAGCACCTCAAGCATAATGGCGTGGGCTCCGAGATTTATTATCCAGTGCCGCTGCACTTGCAGGAATGCTTCCGCTACCTTGGTTACCGCGAGGGGGACTTTCCCGAGGCAGAGCGCGCCGCGCGCGAGACCCTGGCCCTACCGGTTTACCCGGAGCTGACTTTGGCCCAGCAAACTTACGTGGTGGAGACGATACGCCGGTTCTACCGGTAACATTTGGTGAAGAGAATCGATGTCCTTGAAATTCAGCATCATCACGCCCTCATTCAATCAGGGAAAGTATCTCGAGCAGACGATCCGATCTGTCTTTGAGCAGAACTATGAGCCACTGGAGTACCTCATCATTGACGGCGGCAGTACGGACGATAGCGTCGACATAATTAAGAGCCATGAAGAACGCCTGGCCTACTGGGTCAGTGAAAAGGATCGCGGGCAGGTCCACGCCATCAATAAAGGCCTCGAAAGAGTCACCGGTGATATCACAGCTTTCATTAACAGCGATGACGTATATCTGCCTGGGACTTTCCAGGCGGTAGCGAGGTACTTCGAAAGCCATCCGGAGTGTGAATGGGTGTGCGGCGACACGGTGCTGTTTGGCGACGGTTTCGAAACTGAACTGGCACGCGCGCGAGTGCCGAGATCGGCAGCCCACTGTTTATCCTGGGAATATCTGGCCGCGCAGCCCGGGCACTTCTGGAAAACGGAGATTGTGAGGGCCGGCTTCGATGAGAATTGGAATTACGATTTCGATCACGACATGTACATTCGGTTATTGCTGGCCGGACATGTCTGCGAATACATACCACTGCCTTTTGCCGGTTACCGTCTCCATTCCGTGAGCAAGACCGTGGCCGAAGGGCACCGCCAGCTCGAAGAGTTTGACCGCATAGCTGAACACTATGAGCCCCGGCTGGCAGGCTCCGATCGACGATGGTGCCATGCCACACGTCTGCTGCGGCAGTCGTATCAGGCCAGCAGCGATGGTAAGAAGAGCGAAGCCGGTGGGCTGCTGATGCGGGCGCTATTGAGTTATCCGGAAGGTCTGATCAGAAAACCGTTTTGGGGCTGTCTGCGGCGACTCTGGCAAAGTAATAACGCCGGTCGCGTGGATGCTACTGAGGGCTAACAGCCTACTTGCTAATCCGCCGCCCAGTACGCTAGTGTTTCCTTCTTTAAAGTTAAGATGAATTCGGGAGTGACAGAATAAGATGTCGAGTCAGACGAGAGTGCTTGTTACCGGCGCCGGTGGTTTCATTGGCCACCACTTAACGAAGTATCTGGTGGATCGGGGTTACCGAGTGCGCGGAGTTGATATCAAAGAGCCGGAATATGAACCGACGGCAGCCCACGAATTCGAGTTGCTTGACCTCATCAAGTGGGAAAACTGTCTGAAGGCAACCGAGGGCATCGACGAAGTTTACGGTCTGGCCGCTAATATGGGCGGGATTGGCTTTATCGAGTCACACAAGGCGGTCATCGTGCGCGACAGCTCCTTGATGAACCTGCACACCATCGAAGCGGCGCGCCAGAACAGCGTCAAAAAGTATCTCTTCACTTCCAGCGCCTGCATTTACCCGGGCTTCCTGCAGAAGAACGCCGACGTAACGCCCTTGAAAGAAGAAGACGCATATCCCGCCGATGCCGAGGATGGCTACGGCTGGGAAAAACTCTACATGGAGCGTGTCTGTCGCCATTACACGGAAGACTTTGGCGTGGATACCCGGGTGGTTCGGTTTCATAACATCTTTGGCCCATTAGGTACCTACGATGGGGGCAGGGAGAAGTCTCCGGCAGCGATCTGCCGCAAGATAGCTCTGGCCAATGACACCGACGAGATTGAGGTCTGGGGTGACGGGGGGCAGACGCGCTCGTACTGCTACATAGACGATTGTGTCGAAGGCATCTATCGCCTCATGCAAAGCGAGCATCGCCAGCCGATCAACCTGGGACAGGATCGAATGATCTCAATCAACGAACTGGTTGACATGGTGGCCGAGATCGCCGGCAAGAAGATCTCCAAAAGATACGACCTGACCAAACCGCAGGGCGTACGCGGCCGCAACAGCGACAACACGCGACTGCGCGAGGTTTTGGAATGGGAGCCGCAAATCTCTCTCGAAGAGGGCCTGGCGCGTACCTACCATTGGATTGCCGGCGAGTTGGGGAAGAAAACAACGCCGGCCAGAGCGAGTGCCTGAGACTTTTTCGAGAGTATCCTCCCGCGGTTGTAATCCCAGCAGATACACTACGCCCGTCCCTCAGCAGTCAGTGATAGGCCGGTCTGCTCCAACGTGGCTGTCAATAACTGATTCCGTGGAGCCTGGCGACAGCGTGTATGAGCGAGAACCTTCCCGCCGAAAACCTTAGATCTGCGTAATGAAAATAAGCGTCGTCGTTCCAGTTCGTAACGAAGAACACAGTATCCAGGCCCTGCTCGATGGCCTGCTGAATCAGACGCGCCTGCCTGACGAAATCGTGATCACCGACGGTGGTTCAACCGATAAGACCGCGGAAATAATCGAGGACTACACAGCGCGTGGATTTCCTGTGCGGCTAATTCGCGAAAAGGCCGCACTGCCTGGTCGTGGGCGCAATGTGGCCGCGGCCCAGGCCAGTTGCGAATGGCTGGCCTTTACTGATGCGGGAATTCGTCCGGAGCGAGACTGGCTCGCTGGTCTGGTAAGCAGGGCCGAAGCGGATGACGCCGATGTCGTGTATGGCGCGTGGGAGCCCGTTACCGACAGTTTTTTCACGGAGTGTGCGGCTATTTCATATGTTCCCCCGCCGGGGAAACGGGGTGATGCACTAATACGGCCCAGATTCATTGCTTCTTCGCTGATGCGCCGCGGCGTTTGGGAATCGGTGGGAGGCTTTCCCGAACACCTGAGATCGGCGGAGGATCTGGTGTTCATGAATAAGGTGGCTGAAGCCGGGTTTCAAATTACCTATGCTCCCGTCGCCATGGTGCGTTGGAGTTTGCAGCCCACGGTCAGTCGAACGTTTCAGCGGTTTGTTTCTTATGCCCGAAATAATATTCGCGCCGGCTTGTGGACCAGGTGGCAGGCGGCAATCTTCAGCCGCTATGCCCTGTTAGTGTTTTCTGCTTTGCCGGCGTTTGTTTTCGGCCCGCGTTGGTTGATCTTAACTCCCGTCCTTTGGTTGATGATGCTGGTAGCCCGCGGCATGGTGGCGATCTGGCGTAACCGGCGTTGTTACCCAGCCGGCCTGGGCCGGAATATCCTGCGTCTCTTGACGCTGGTCGAACTGATAGCTGTCCTGGATGCCGCAGCCTTGATCGGCAGTCTTCAGTGGTTCGTTCTGGATCGGCTATCGACGCCGGGAATGCCGGCCAGTTACGGCGCCATAGTTGAGGCGCCCACCGAGCCTTTAGGTAAAACACATCCTTCGATTGGCGCCGGATCGTTCGTGTTGCCGGTGTCGTCGCTGGATGTCCTTGAGCCGAACCTGCCGCGCAGTAAATATGAGGGAAAAATCAGTGTCATCATTCCGGTGCGCAATGAAGAAAACTCGATCCGGCCATTGCTTAACAGCTTGCTCAACCAAACATTGATGCCGGCTGAAATCGTGATTGCTGACGGGGGCTCGACCGACTCAACTCCTGAGATCGTGATGGAGTATTCCGCAAAGGGATTGCCGGTCTGCCTGGTTCGCGAAGGACCGGCCTTGCCTGGTCGGGGCAGAAATCTGGCGGCCGCAAAAGCGTCCTGCGATTGGCTGGCTTTTACTGACGGCGGTGTCGTTCCCGAGCCGAATTGGCTGGAGTATCTTGCCCGGGGCGCTGCCGCGGAGGAAGAGGTAGAGGTCGTTTACGGATCTTACGAACCGATCACCGGTACCTTGTTCAAAGAGTGTGCTGCCATCGCTTACGTTCCCCCGCCGGTCGAGAAGGATGGGGCAACGCTGCGCCCGCGTTCGATCGTTTCGGCCTTGATGCGGCGCCGCGTCTGGCAAAGCGTGGGAGGATTTCCCGAGCACCTTCGCTCCGCCGAAGATCTCCTGTTTATGAACCGCGTCGAAGGAGAAGGATTTCGCACAGTATATGCGCCGGCGGCGGTGGTCCATTGGAACGTACAAGCGTCACTCGGACGGACCTTCAGCCGATTTTTGGCGTATTCAATCAGTAATATTCGGGCCGGGCTGTGGAAGCAATGGCAAGCTGCAATTTTCAAACGCTACGGACTACTCTTCGTGCTGGCACTATCGGCAATCGTCCTTGGTAGCTGGCCGCTGTTGTTAACAGCAGCGGTGTGGGTGCTGATGCTGGCCTCGCGCGCGGGCTGGGCCATCTGGCGAAACCGCAAGTGCTACCCGGGGAATTTCCGCCGCAACAGTTTGCGCCTGCTGGTGATCATACCCATTCTGGCGGCGCTGGATGCAGCCGCCCTTATCGGGAGTGTGCAGTGGTTCTTAAGGGACAAACTGCACCCCGTAATGAGGATGGCCCATGGCGCTTGAGGGCCGGCGCGTCCTTTTTATCTCCTATAACGGAATGCTTGACCCGCTGGGGCAAAGCCAGGTGCTTCCGTATCTGCGGGAACTATCAAGGATGGGCGTGCAGTTTACCTTGCTGAGTTTTGAGCGGTCACAGGCTTTTTTAGCCGACGGGCCTGCCCGGTGCGAAGAGCTGCAACGGCAACTGGCGTCGGAAAATATTGATTGGCATTGGCTGCGCTATCACCAGAAGCCATCGCTACCAGCAACCGTTTTCGATGTAATGGCGGGCATCCGATACGCCCGGCAACTTGTAAAGCGAAACGGAATCGAGATGGTACATGCGCGCGGACATATTCCGGCGACCATCGGGCGAGCGCTAAAAAAGAAATTCCGGCTTAAGCTCATCTTTGACGTACGCGGCCTGATGGCTGACGAATATGTCGACGCCGAACACTGGCGCCGTGGTGGCATGCTTTATCGTTTGACCAAATCAATGGAGCGTCGCTTGTTTGCCGCGTCGGACGGCGTAGTGACTTTGACCGAAAGGATCTGGCCCCTCATTCGTAACTGGGATGGCCTTGAAGGTCGGGAGGTGATTCACGAAGTTATCCCCTGCTGCGTTGACCTGAAGCGCTTCAAGTTTGCCCCGGACGATCGAGTCAGCCGGCGCCTGGAGTTGGGACTGAAGGATTCCTTCGTAGTGGTGTACAGCGGGTCAATTGACGGTTGGTACCTGACGGAAGAGATGGCTGACTTTTTTGCCTGGCTGATAAGGAACCTTCCTGAGGCGCATTGTCTTTGGCTGACGCCCAGCCGGCACGATCGCATTCACAGCTTAATGAAGGAACGCGAAGTTGACCCGGCGCGCTATACCGTTCTGGCGGCGGCCTCGAAGGATGTGCCGTCCTATCTTTCGGCGAGCGATGCGGGGCTGGCCTTTATCAAGTCGTGTTTTTCCAAACTGGCCTCGTCTCCCACGAAGAATGGTGAATACCTCGCTTGTGGCCTGCCCATTATCATTAATAGTGGGATCGGCGATTCTGATGACTTAATCACGCAGGAGAAGACCGGCGTGTTGATTAAAGAATTCACAGTTGAGGAATACGAGCGAGGGACCACACAACTCTTGAGTCTTATGAGTGATGTGGCGGGAACCAGGCGACATGTGTGCGGAGTGGCCGAGAGGCTCTTCGACCTCAATCGGGTCGGATTAACCCGATATGCCGGCCTTTATGAGGCGGTCCTGGCAAAACCCAACTAGAGTTGGCACCGCAACGCCGCGCTTCTCAGATCAGGAGACTGCCCCGTCGAAGGGCGACTTGCGTTAGCCAGTGTCTTAGTTTAAGAATTGCAGGTTATTGAATTCTGAAGAAATATCAAGCCGAACCCGGGACTAATCGCTGAGAAGTGAAGAGTCTTATGCTCGGGTCGATCGGATAAATACAGTCTAATCGGTAGTCTTTAAGTTACTTATGCGCGTACTCGCCGTTGTGCCAAGTAAGTTCGACACCTCTCCGGGCCAGCGTTTTCGGCTCGAACAATGGGAGCCTCTGTTGCAACAGCGCGGAGTGGAGATAACTTACGCACCGTTTGAAGATGATGAACTACACGCCGTGCTTTACCAGGCCGGCAGCACCAGGCAGAAACTGCGCCTGGTCGCTCGCGCGTTTCAGCGACGCCTTTCACTGCTTCGTTCAGTACGTGACTACGACCTGGTTTATGTATTCCGGGAGGCCTCTCTGCTGGGACCCCCGGTCTTCGAACGTTTGATCCACCGCACCGGCGTGCCGCTCATATTTGACTTTGACGATGCGATATTCGTCCCTTACGTGAGTCCGGCGAATCCTTATCTGAGTTGGTTGAAACAAGCCTCCAAGACACGCACAATCTGCCGCCTGGCCTCGCACGTGATGGCAGGCAACTTCTATCTGGCAGAGTATGCCGGCGCGGTTAACAGTCATGTCACCATAGTGCCGACGACTATTGATACTGAAAAGTATTACCTCAGCGAACAAAGAAAAACAGCAGAGCCGCCGGTGATTGTATGGAGCGGGAGTTTTAGTACAGTCCAGCATCTTGATACTCTGCGGAAAGTACTGCAGCGGCTGGCGAAGCAGGAGAATTTCCGCCTGCGAGTTATCGGTACCCCGAACTACAAACTGGAAGGGGTGGAAGTCGAGTCGATGTCCTGGCGCGCCCAAACTGAAGTCCAGGATCTTGGAACAGCCGACATCGGCATAATGCCGCTGCCAGACGATCGTTGGAGCAAAGGCAAATGCGGTTTGAAGGCTCTGCAGTACATGGCCCTGGGCATTCCCACTATTTGCTCGCCGGTAGGTGTTAACTCCGAGATTATTCAGGACGGGCAGAACGGGATGATTGCCTGTACCGAGGATGAATGGATAGCCAGGTTCACGCAATTGCTGCGTTCGCCCGAACTAAGAAACACACTGGGACAAGCGGGCCGTAAGACGGTCGAAACAAAATACTCAGCTGTGGTCCAGGCCCCCAGGGTTTTTGCGATCTTTGATTCCGTCTGCCGTGGCCTCGAGACCATAGATGAACAGTCAGTAAGTAAGAGCAACGCTGTACCATCTCGAGGTTGGCAAAGGCGAACTGATAGTTAGGATCAATTGATGAATATTCTAGTGACCGGCGGTGCCGGGTTTATCGGATCGCATCTGGTTGACGCCCTGGTGGGCGCGGGCCATCGCGTCCGGGTGTTGGACTTATTGGTCTCCCAGGTTCATGGCGGAGACTCGCCGCAATATCTGCATCCGGAAGCTGAATTCATTCATGGCGATGTGTGCGATACGGGGTTACTGCATACCGCGCTGGACGGGATCGATGCCGTTTACCATGAAGCCGCCGAGGTAGGCGTCGGGCAATCGATGTACGAGATACAGCGTTATGTTCGCGCCAACGACATGGGCACCGCTGCGCTTTTGGAAGTACTGGTTGAGAGGCGGCAACCGCTGCGCAAGCTCGTAGTCGCATCCTCGATGTCGATTTATGGCGAAGGGGCCTATACCTGTGGCGGTTGCGGAATGGTCGCGCCGCAGTTGCGACCGGCAGCACAACTGCGCGAACGGCGTTGGGAGCTGGAGTGCTCGGGATGCCAGGCAAAACTAACGCCCCGGCCCACACCCGAAGACAAACCATTGTTTCCTACGTCCGTTTACGCGATCACCAAACAGGATCAGGAGCAATTCTGCCTGGTGGTAGGCCGGGCTTATGGAATACCTACCGTTGCTCTGCGCTACTTCAATGTTTATGGTCCGCGGCAGGCGCTCTCAAACCCTTACACGGGGGTGTGCGCAATTTTTTCTTCCAGGCTGCTTAACGATCAGCCGCCGGTAGTTTTTGAGGATGGCGAGCAGACTCGCGACTTCGTCCACGTCAGCGACATTGTTCAGGCCAACCTGTTGGCTTTGGAATCTGACCGCGCTGATTACCAGGCCCTGAATGTCGGTACCGGCATCGCCACATCCATCAATACGATCACCGGGTTGTTGAGCGAGGGTTTGGGGAAAAACCTCCAACCCGAGATTGTAGGAAAGTATCGCGAGGGCGATATCCGCCATTGCATTGCGGATATCTCCCGCGCCCGCGCTTTGCTGGGTTACAGCCCGCGCGTCACGATGGAACGAGGCATTCCGGAACTCCTCGAATGGGTGAAAGGGCAGAGAGCCACCGACCAGGTCGCTCAAGCCACGGCCGAACTGGAAGCTCGCCAACTGGTGCGTTGATCATTGGCAGCGTCCTTCCCAGCCGCGGCGATCCTAAACGACGGGGGTTGCAGGGCACATGCGCGGAAGCGGAATATTCAGGCTCTTTACGCTGGCAATGATCGCGTTGCTGCCGTCCTTCATGAAGCGGGCGGCGTATCGGGGCTTTTTCGGTTATCGCATAGGGAAGGGCGTACGCATCGGCCTGAGCATGATCGACGTCGGGAAGTGCGAGATTGAGGACCATGTCTGCATTGGTCATTTAAATGTTTTCACGCGCATCAAGTCACTTTCCCTGGGAACTCATGTGCGGATTGGCCACCTCAATGTTTTTCGCGGGGGCGACGAAATCAAGCTCGGCCGGTACGCGGAAGTCATTCGCATGAACGAGATCAATTCGATCCCGGATCCTGATGTGGTTAACCCGGTCGATCCCACGTTTCTGTTGGGCGATGGTAGTATTATTACGACGGGACATAAGATAGATTTTACCGACCGGGTCACCATTGGCCGGCGATCGATCCTGGGCGGCCGTAACTCGTCATTGTGGACGCACAATCGGCAGCGGACCCTGCCGATCGAGATTGGGGATTTTGCTTACATAGGATCCGAGATTCGGGTTGCTCCCGGGGGTGCCATTCCGTCGCGTTGCATAGTTGGAATCGGAGCGGTCATTACCAGGAAACTGAAAGAGGAAGAGTTCTTGATAGCGGGGGTGCCCGCCAAACCAATTCGACCCCTCAGTGAGGAAGACCGGTTTCTGATTGAGCAAAAGACGCGGCCTGATTTACCAGATGAGATTTAAGGCACGACAAGTTGTTCGCGCTTAGCGCTGGCCGGATTGTGACCCATCGGGTTGCGATTCCATTGGTCGCGCTTTATCTACCATGAATGCCATTTTAGTAGTTGTATTGCTGGTCTTATTTCTGGGGGCCGCGATCGCCCTGCCGATATATGGCCCGACAGCGGTCGCGCTTTGCCTGGTATTAGCCACGGGTGTGGGTATTGCTATTGGACGATTCAACCGGGCCAACGACTTTCTGCTGCGCCTGTACGCGGCGGGGCTCGCGGTCAGAGTTCTGGTAGCAATTCTGATCAACTATTACAACCTGCAGACTTTTTTTGGCGGTGATGCCGACACCTACGATCACTTTGGCTGGTCGCTGGGTAAATCGTGGCACGAAGCGGGCGCAATCTACGCGGTGTATGTAGATCAGTTTACTTCCTCAGGAGGTAGTGGATGGGGCATGCTGTATCTGGTCGCGGCCATCTATGAGATCGTGGGCCGGAACATGTTTGCCGTGCAGCTTTTCAATGCGGTGATTGGGGCCGCTACTGCTGTAATCATTTACCGCATCGCGGATCAGATATTCGACAATACGAGAGTGTCCTGGATCGCCGCACTCTTTGTTGCCTTCTATCCATCGCTGGTCCTGTGGTCCGCGCAAGCTTTGAAAGATGGCCCAATTGTGCTCCTGCTGGGTCTGTCCATGCTTGCCACCCTGAAACTCAGCGAGAAGTTCAGTGCCAAGTACGTGGTTCTCCTGCTGGGTTCTAGTCTAGGCTTGTTGACCTTGCGTTTTTACATTTTTTATATGGTCATCGCCGCCGTTGCAGGTTCCTTCATCATGGGAATGAGGGCCTTTTCGGCGCGCAGTTTTGCCCGCCAGTTTATGGTTGTCATTCTGATCGGCTTGTCTCTGACGTACCTGGGAATCACTCGCTATGCCGGCAAGCAATATGAATCCTTCGGAAACCTGAAGATGGTTCAGCGCAGCCGGGCCGATGCGTCGCAATCGGCGGAATCAGGCTTTGCGCAGGACGTAGATGTGTCAACCACGCAGGGCGCGATCGCAGCCATTCCCATTGGCATGTTCTATTTGATCTTTGCCCCGCTACCCTGGCAACTGACATCCATTCGCCAGCTGATCACGCTGCCGGAAATGATTGTGTGGTGGGCATCGTTCCCCCTCCTGGTGCTGGGTCTCTGGTTCACCATAAAACACAAACTGCGGCAAATATCGCCCATTCTGCTTTTTACCACGCTGCTTACTCTGGGGTATTCAGTCTTTCAGGGGAACGTCGGGACCGCTTATCGCCAGCGGGCGCAGTTGCTGGTTTTCTATTTCATTTTTGTCGCGGTCGGCTTGGTGCTGTTTAAGGAGCGGCGCGAAGACCACAAACAGGAAATTGCGGCGAAAAAACTGGCGGCGAAACAAGCGGGAAGGGCGTTCGTCCCCTTCAAAACGCCACGAGACTTTGCTGTAAAGTCCGCGTTTCAGACGACTACGCCCGTCGTGCCCGGAGACAAAGGATAGTCGCCTGCCCGCTTTCCAATTGTTCTAAAAAATGTGTGGCATTGTCGGAATAGTTCAGAGTAGTGAGACTCAGGTCGATCAGGCCCTGGTGGCGCGCATGTGCGAGGCCATCCGGCATCGCGGACCCGACGAAGACGGCTTTTATTTCAAGGACGGCGTCGGTCTGGGCATGCGCCGTCTCGCCATAATCGACCTCAAAGGCGGACAACAGCCGATCCACAATCCGGATCGATCGGCATGGATCGTCTTCAACGGCGAGATCTACAACTACCGCGAGCTGCGTAAAGAACTCGAGGCTCTGGGCCATAAGTTTTACACCGATAGCGATACGGAAGCGATTGTCCATGCCTATGACCGCTACGGCACCGATTGTCCCAGGCACTTGCGCGGTATGTTTGCTTTTGCTATCTGGGACGAGCGCCGGCAAGAGCTCTTCCTGGCGCGCGACCGCGTCGGAAAAAAGCCCCTACTGTATGCGCAACTGAACGGTCAGCTGGTCTTTGGCTCTGAGTTCAGCGCCTTGCTGCTGCACCCGGCAGTCAGTCGTGACATCGATTTCGCCGCCATTCACCACTACCTTTCTTTCCTCTGCGTGCCGGCGCCGCTGACTGCGTATCGGGCCATTCGAAAGCTGGAGCCGGGACATTGGCTTCGGTGGCGCCAAGGCGAGATTGAGATCGAACGTTACTGGCAGCCTGACTTCTCTCACAAAACAAATCTCACAGAAGATGAAGCTGGCGAGCGGGTGGTCGAGCTGTTGCGCGATGCCGTGCGAGTGCGCCTGATGTCAGAGGTGCCGCTGGGTGCTTTCCTCTCCGGGGGCATCGACTCCAGCGCCGTGGTGGCTTTAATGAGCGAGGAGTCTTCGGAACCGATCAAGACATTCTCCATCGGTTTCGAAGAACAGGATTTCAGCGAGTTGCATCACGCCCGCCGCGTTGCCGAGCACGTCGGCGCCGACCATCATGAATTTATTGTGCGTCCCGATGCACTGGAAGTCTTACCAACTTTGGTTGAGCACTACGGCGAACCCTACGCTGATTCATCGGCCATTCCGACTTATTACGTTTCGCGCGAAACACGTCGCTACGTTACGGTAGCTTTGAATGGGGACGGAGGCGATGAATGTTTTGCGGGTTACGAGCGCTACGCGGCCATGAAACTGGCTGAACAGTATCGCAAGCTGCCCCAGCTTCTGCGCAAACACGTCGTTGAGACTGCGGTGGGAATGTTGCCCCACTCCGAAAGTCGCCGGGATCCAATCGCTCGCGCCCAGCGATTCATCCAGGCGGCGTCGCTTCCGAGTGTCAAACGCTATTTCCGTTGGGTGAGCGCGTTTGACGAGGAAGCCAAGATGAACCTGTACTCGCGAGCGTTTCGCGAGGAAACAAAAGCGCTGAACACTGCCAGTATTCTGGAGCCGTGGTTTGCCAAAGCCAACGGCGCGGGGATTATCGATGCTTCGTTGCTTACCGATACGATGACTTATCTCCCGAACGACCTGCTGGTAAAGGTTGATATTGCCAGCATGGCAGTATCGCTCGAGGCGCGTTCCCCGTTTCTGGATCATCATTTGATTGAATTCGCTGCCAGCCTTCCGGAGCACCTGAAACTGCGCGGACTGACGACGAAGTTCCTGCTTAAAAACGTTCTGAAGAAAATACTGCCGTCAGAAAATCTAACCAGGCGGAAGATGGGTTTTGGCGTCCCGATTGGCCACTGGTTTCGCGGGCGTTTGCGGGGCTTTTTGCAGGAGACGCTGTTGTCTGAAAAAGCCCTGGGGAGAGACCTCTTTGACCCGGCTGCAGTAAAGAGAATGGTGGAAGATCATGTCAGCGGCAGGAGAAATCTGGAGCACCAACTCTGGACTCTTTTGATGCTCGAATTGTGGTTTCAACGATTCATCGATTAGCGGGATCTAAATCTGCCCCCTGAGCCATTAGTGGTCAACTTGCGACGTTATGTCAGACGGTAATTCCGATTCCACTCTACGTACCTGCCCCGGTTGCGCCAGTACGAAGGGTCGCCGGCGAGGGGCGAAGCATAACTTTGACATGATGATTACATGCGAGGCTTGCGGGACCCTGTACGTGCAACGCCTGCCCCCGGCCTCGGACGTAATGGATTACGACGCGTATTACACAGCCACCAACCTTTCCGTTTCTGATTTTATCAATCAGCGAGTGGAAGAGATCGTCGCCGGCTTCGCGGCTTACCGAAATACAAACCGGTTGCTGGAGATAGGATTCGGTTCCGGGGCAATGTTGGGCGCGGCCGCCAACGCGGGTTGGGAAGCCGAAGGAGTGGAGATTTCGCGCACGGCTACCGAACACGTACGGGAAAAGGGTTTCAAAGTGTTTTGCGGGAACCTCGCTGACGCGGATTACCCCAGCGCTTACTTCGACGTCGTGATAGCCAGTGAGTTGTTGGAGCATGTCCCCGAACCGCGACAACTCGCTTCTGAGGTCGCACGCATTCTGCGTCCCGGTGGACTGTTCTGGGCTACCACACCGCACATCAATGGTCTGTCGGCGCGCCTGCTGGGAATGGACTGGACCACTGTTGGTCCTGACCACTTGCATCTCTTTTCGCAAAAGGGTGTCACTGACTTGCTGACCAACGCCGGCTTTCGGCGAATTCGGCTCGATACTCACGGAGTGAACCCTTTTGAATTGTGGCAAGCGTTGGTTCACCATGATGAGTTCGTTAACACAGATACGAATGCCGCGATCAATGCCCGCGTTAATAGCGGGTGTCATCTAAACGAAACCCTGGGTAAGAGCCGGCCCCGCCGGGCGGTTAAGAAACTGGTCAATGAGTTACTGCGCTTAAGCCGGCTTGGTGATTCTTTGAAAATATGGGCGGAGTTATGAGTTCGGTGAGGAGGAGCATCAGTTGAAAGGTGTCGTACTAGCCGGTGGTTTGGGTGTTCGCTTGCGGCCACTAACCGCCGTTACCAATAAACACTTGTTGCCCGTTTACGATCAGCCGATGATTTACTATCCAATTCGGACGTTGGTTAACGCGGACATTACTGACATCATGATTGTTACTGGTGGTAACTCGGCGGGTGATTTTCTGAAACTGCTGGGGAATGGCAAGGCGTTTGGCCTAAAGCACATTAACTATACCTACCAGGAGGGTGAGGGCGGGATTGCGGCGGCACTATCGCTGGTCGAGCACTTTGCCGCTGGAGAGCCGGTGTGCGTAATCCTGGGTGACAATATTATCGAGGGAAACATCCGTGAGGCGGTGCTGGCCTATCGCAATCAGGGCAAGGGAGCGAAGATCCTTTTGAAAGAAGTCCCTGACCCACAGCGGTTCGGTGTGCCCGAGCTCGAAGGAACCCAGGTCAAACGAATCGACGAGAAACCGGAGGTGCCGCGATCGCAATATGCCGTCATCGGCATCTACATGTACGATGCGAACGTGTTTGACATCATTCGCACGCTCAGACCCTCTGGCCGTGGCGAGTTGGAGATTACCGACGTCAATAACGCATATATTGAGCGAAATGAGATGACTTGGGACGAGCTGGAAGGTTGGTGGACGGACGCGGGCACCTTTGAAAGCTTGTTGCGGGCTTCGACTCTTGTCTCGGAAACCGGGGCCAACAATCTCGAGTTACGGAGGGGTGCTGAGGTCGGAAACGAATCGCCCCTGGTTTCAGGGACGGCAAGATAGGTCTCTTACCCTGGAATCCGTAGTAGTCATGATTACGGTCGTAACATCAGGACCCCGAGATAACGTCTCGGGTCTTTGACTCTTATGAAAATCCTGCGAATCATTGCCCGTCTGAATGTTGGCGGACCGGCGCGCCACGTAGTTTGGCTGACAGCTGGGTTGAAGTCAGCAAACTGCAAGACTGTGTTGGTTGCAGGAACCGTGCCGCCGACTGAAGACAGCATGAGTTACTTTGCCGACCAGATGGGGGTGACGCCGCTGGTCTTTCCCGAAATGAGTCGCGAAGTTTCTCTAAAGGACGGAATAACAATTCTCAGACTCTTCCGCTTGATGTTGCGCGAGCGACCCGACGTGGTCCACACGCATACGGCGAAGGCCGGTACGGTAGGGCGCCTCGCCGGGTTGCTGTATCGTTGGCTAACGCCGGCCGCGTTGATAGGTCGTCCCCGAGTTTGCCGGTTTGTGCACACTTATCATGGACACATATTTCATAGCTATTACGGTCGTTTGAAAACGCGTCTGTTCCTGGAGATCGAGCGGGCCCTGGCACTCCTGGTAACAGACCGGATCATCGTGATAAGTGATCAGCAAAGGCAGGAGATACACGGAAGATTTGGAGTAGGTCGGGCGCAGCAATTTTTGGTGATTCCGCTGGGAATCGACACCGGGACATACGCTAACTGGCCGGAGCGCCGCCGTTCGATGCGAGATGAGCTTGGCGCGGGCGACTCGGACGTTTTGGTGGGAATCGTTGGCCGGCTTACGGAAATTAAGAACCATACGTTGTTTCTAAAGGCAGCCGCGCAGTTTAAGGAGACTTTCGCTGATGCCGTCCCGAGGCGAGTACGTTTCGTCATCATCGGCGATGGGAATCTGCGATCAGCGTTGGAGGAAGAGGCGCGCGGGCTCAATCTCGATGTCAGTTTCCTGGGGACGCGTCAGGATCCGGAGACTTTTTATCCGGCGCTGGATATTGTGGGCCTCACTTCGCTCAACGAAGGCACGCCCTTAACGTTGATCGAGGCAATGGCAAACGCCCGGCCCGTGATAGCCACGACTGTAGGGGGTGTCCGGGACCTTCTGGGCGAGCCACTGGAAAGCCCGAAACCGTTGGCTCCGGGCTATGAGATTTGCGCTCGCGGGTTGGCGATATCGCCAGGCGACGCCGCAGCATTTGCCCAGGGATTGGCGGCGTTGATAGGCGACGAAGAGCTGCGACAGCGTTTAGGTGAACAGGGCCGTCTTTTCGTTATGCAAAGTTATTCCAAGGATCGCCTGCTGCAGGATGTTTCAAGTCTCTATCGAGATTTGGTGGGACCAGGTTTGAGGTCTGCGGTGCTGGAGCACGGAGTCAAAGGTGCCTCCGCATAAGTTTGAAGCGGGCAGGGAAGAACAAGTGCGCATTTGATTGGCTGAATGCGGGGCCAAAAGGATTCTACAAATGACGCGGAGATCTGCTTCGTCGTTTTCTTTCTGAAGCGCTATCTCGGCGATAACATAAAGTCTTGGGTGCAATTGAAGCCTGGTTTGGCTAACGCTGCCTGGCCTCATGCCATTTTTGAAGGGAGTTTTCAAGCTTGCGAGTATTAATCACTGGTGGTGCCGGTTTCATTGGTTCTCATTTGAGCGACGCCTATTTGTAGCGCGGAGACGAAGTCTTTGTCATAGACGATCTCTCCACCGGTAGTTTCGAAAACATCAGGCACCTAAAAGAGAATCCCAAATTTCATTACACCATTGAGAGCGTTCACAACCAGCCGGTAACCGCTGAACTGGTGGACCAATGCGACGTCGTCGTTCATCTGGCGGCGGCCGTAGGGGTCAAGTTGATTGTCGAGAGTCCCGTGCGCACGATCGAAACTAATGTGCGCGGGACGGAGAATGTCCTCTCGCTGGCGAACAAGAAAAAGAAGAAGGTCCTGATTGCCTCAACGTCCGAAGTCTATGGACTCAGCGCCGAAGTGCCTTTTCGCGAAGACGGCAATCTAGTGATGGGGGCCACGACCAAGGGCCGTTGGAGTTATGCCTGTTCGAAAGCTATCGATGAATTTCTCGCGCTGGCCTACTGGCACGAGAAAAAACTACCCACCGTTGTCGTGCGTCTGTTCAATACCGTAGGCCCGCGTCAGACCGGGCGTTACGGCATGGTAATTCCGACCTTCGTGAAGCAAGCGCTTTCCGGGCGGCCGATAACTGTATACGGCGACGGCAAGCAATCGCGCTGTTTTGGTTACGTCGGCGACGTAGTGGGCGCGCTAACAAAGCTAATGGATCACCCAGAAGCGGTGGGCAAGGTCTTCAATGTGGGTTCCAATGAAGAAATCAGTATTTTGGGTCTGGCTGAGAGAGTGAAAAAACTGACGCAGTCAAAGTCAGAGATAGTTTTCGTTCCTTATGATGAAGCCTACGAAGAAGGTTTTGAAGATATGCCGCGCAGGGTACCGGATATTTCGAAGGTCGGAGACCTTATCGGTTTCCGGCCTGAAATGTCGCTGGATGGCATTCTAAACAGCGTGATTGATTTTCAGAACGGTAGAACCCCGTCGGACAATGGGTAGACCCGGCTCAGAGTAAGAAGAAAGCGCCAATCAGCCTGATCAGCATAAGAGGAAACGCTGGCTTGCTTTGCGCTGCCTGATGGAATAATTTCTTTCTCTTCGTCGTCAATGTCCGGGATTCGGTTTTTGTATGTCAAATAAGGCTACTTATTTGCTGGCCCTCGCCACCTCGTTCGCGCTTGTAGTGGTGCTGACGCCTTTAGTGCGCGCACTGGCCCGGCGCTGGGGAGTGGTAGCGCGACCCAAGTCTGATAGATGGCATAGCAAGCCTACCGCCATGCTCGGGGGCGTACCGATATGGCTAGCGGTGATGGTCGTTTACTTATTTTTTGTGCCGCATACGCCGCGTGGTTGGGTCGTGGTTGGCGCCAGCACCTTCCTCTTTGTCGTGGGGTTAGTCGACGATTTGGTCAACGCCAAACCATATCAGAAGCTTATCGGCCAGGTCATGGGCTCGGCGTTTCTTGTGTACTACGGGCTTAGTTTGCAATGGACCACATTCTCTTCGCTCGATATGTTGATCACGATCTTCTGGCTGATCGGTATCACTAATGCGATCAATTTACTGGACAATATGGATGGCTTAGCCGCGGGTATTGCGGCCATTGCTTCGGTGTTCCTGAGCCTGGCGCTGATCGCGTCCGGACATCCGACCGAAGCGCTGCTGGTGGGCGTTTTCGCTGTGGCGCTGGCAGGCTTTTTGATCTACAACTCGAATCCGGCTTCGATATTCATGGGCGATTGCGGCTCGATGTTTATCGGATTCTTTCTCGCTGGGTCTGCGCTAATCCACGCCTCGAGTGGTCGCTCCCGCAGTTTCCTCCCGGTGCTCGCCGTACCGATTCTTATTCTTCTGATACCCATTTTCGATACCACCTTTGTAACGATCCTGCGAAAGCTATCCGGACGTGCCGCGTCCCAGGGGGGACGCGATCACACTTCGCACCGCCTGGTCGCGCTGGGAATGTCTGAACGTCGGGCCGTCTGGATGTTGTATGCCTTTGCGGGTCTGTCCGGCCTGCTCGCTTTGATGGTGCGGCAGATGAGGCTGGACATCAGCCTGGCGGCGATCCTTGGCTTTACGATAGTGCTCACCCTGCTGGGCGTTTACCTCGCGGGAGTGAAAGTTTATGGCGAGGAAGCGGAAGCTATCGCTGCGCCCAACAAACCTCTATTCGCCTTCCTGGTCGATCTTTCTTACAAGCGACGCGTTTTTGAAGTGTTGCTCGATGTGGTGTTAATAGCCCTGGCTTATTGGAGCGCGTACGCGATTGAGTTTACCGAGGCTTCGGAAGCCGACGCGTGGAAGCTGTTCCTGCGAACTCTGCCGGTGGTGGTATTCGTCAAGTTGGGTGCCTTCCTAGTCATGGGAGTGTATCGAGGTATGTGGCGCTACACGAGCATTGATGACCTCGTGGTATTTGCCAAAGCCGTGGCGTTGGGTTCGATTGTTTGCGTGCTAATCGTGCTCTTCAAATTCCGTTTTGTGGGATTTTCCCGAACGGTCTTTGTAATCGATGCCTTTGTCATGCTCATGTTGCTTGCGGCCAGCCGCATGGCCTTTCGGTTATTCCGGCAACTATTACCAGCGACGAACGCTGCCAATGGACGACGGGTCTTGATTTACGGGGCCGGGGACGGCGGCGAATTGCTCCTGCGTGAGATATTGAACAACCGGGAATTGAGCTATGTTCCAGTGGGCTTCATGGACGACGATCCAATGAAAAAAGGAAAAGTCATACACGGGCTGCGTGTCTTCGGTGGCAACGGGTCGCTTCGCGCCATCTGCGGATCGCAGCGAGTGGATGAAGTGGTGATTTCAAGTCCGCGGCTTACCGAGGATCGGGTCAAGCAAATCAGGCTTGATTGCGAAGCGGAAAACATAACTCTGAAGCGTATGCGGATAGAGATTGAACAACTGAGCGATAACTAACGGCTTTAGAAACCAATCGCGTTTGCGAGTCCGACCAACTAAACAGCACCTTGTCCCCTTCAGACTCAAATCAACTGATCGCAATCGATCTGCACGCCCCTAAGCGGCGTGCGCTTTTGCTTGTACCCGTTATTCTGGCATTACTGGGCGCCTGGTTTGCTCTGCGCTGGTATACGGGTAACATGCTTGCCGAGTATGGACCTGGTGTTGAAGAAGACGGAATAGCGATCGCACAGTCGGCCGTGCGGCTTGCACCCAGAGATCCAGTTCCACGCTGGAAGTTGGCCCGCCTCGAGGAGAAGAGCTTTACCCCCAAAGAGTTGGATGCGGCGGTAAAACATCACGCTGAAGCTGTCAGTCTTTCGCCGAGCGATTACCGCCTCTGGATGGATTTCGGCCGCGCGTTAGAGCTAAGCGGGAATGGAGTTCAGGCTGAACTGGCTTTCCGCCACGCGGTTGAGCTGGCGCCGGCGTATTCATACCCGCGTTGGTACCTGGGCAATCTTTTGTTGCGGACCGGTAGAACAGACGAGGCCTTCACTGAACTGCGGGCGGCCGCGGAGTCTGCCAGCCAGTTGCGCACCCAGGTCTTCAGCCTGGCACTCCAGGTCTTTGGTCAGGATTCCGTCGGAATAAAAAATGCTATTGGGCCATCGAGGGACCTTCGGGCCAGTCTCACTTCTTATTTGATAAGTAATCGAAGACTGGATGACGCTTTGGGCTTATGGAATAGTTTTAGTCCTGAGGAGAAACAAAACCAGTACGCGGTCGGTGAAGACTTGTTGAAGGCCTTCGCGGCGGCCAAACGATTCCACGCTGCACTTGAATTAGCCCGTGAACTTGCGCCGGACGACAACGTGAAGCCTGCAATGAACCAGGTCTTCAATGGAGGCTTTGAAATAGGGCAGGGCGCCAGCGGCGCGGGGGTGTTCGGCTGGCAATTAGTTACAGTTCCTCAGGCCCAGACCAGCATCGACTCAAATCAGTATCACGGGGGTCGACGCAGTCTGCGTCTTGTTTTTAAGTCATCATCGAACCTGACTCTTAACACAGTTGCGCAATTAGTGGTCGTTGAGCCGCAGACCCAATACAAATTTGGATTTTACGTTCGCACTGACGATCTCAGAAGCGGTGGCACACCCGCATTTGAAATTGTGGACGAGACCGACGGCACATTATTGGGAGCTTCTCCGCCGCTTTCCCCGGGTACCGGTGGGTGGCTGCAAATCAATATTGGTTTCGGAACAAAAGCTAAAACCGAGGCTATTAGAATAAGAATTAATCGAGCCTCGTGCGGTTCGGATCCCGTGTGCCCGATTTTTGGAACTGTCTGGTATGACGACTTCAATCTCCAGCGTACCGGCCGAATTGCCGGACCAAAACCAACTGGCGAGGCCAAGGCACACCACGCCGCAGCGATGGGTTAAGGCAGAAGCGACACACACGTTTGCTAGTCGCTTTGTCTTTCTTATTCTGTGTGCGGCCATTGTTTTAACTACCCTGGCCTTCGGCACGGTTCATTCGTGGTCGCTTGCGGTTTTCACACTGGGAGCCGGAGTAATCGTAGCTCTTTGGATTGCTGACGGGTGGCGTTTGCGTTCCTTGCGAATCAGTCGCAACCTCTTGCAGATTCCGCTGATCGGGGCCTTCGTCCTGGGAATGGTCCAGCTCCTCCCGCTCGGGAGCAGCAAAGCAGTCTTCGGCCTCGCGGTGGATCCCGTGCGAAGCTTGTCTGCTGATCCCTACTCCACCCAGCTCTTCCTGGTCCAGATAGCCTCCTTGCTGATCTATTTTTCCGCCACGCTTGTTTTCGTGGACACGCCGCAGCGTCTTCGTATTTTAGTCAGAACAATCACTATCTTTGGTTTCTTGCTGGCAATGTTTGGCTTGACCCAATCACTCATCAGTAGTCCCACAAAAATCTACTGGTTCCGCGAGCTACCACAGAGCACTGCGTTCGGGCCTTTTATCAATCGTCACCACTTTGCCGGTTATATGGAATTGGCAATGGCAATTCCTTTGGGGCTGCTCTTTTCAGGTTTGATCGAAAGTGAGAAACGCTTGATATATCTTTTTGCCGTTGTCCTAATGGGCGTGGCCCTGTTCATGACCAGTTCGCGCGGGGGAATTATCAGTCTGGTAGCGGAACTCTTTTTCCTCGTGGTGATTTCCGGTATTGGATCAAAACGAATGAGCAGAGCGTTGGATCGTAAAGCGCGTGCCTTCGCGACGATAAAACGATTAGCTTTGGCGCTTGGGATTGTGATTGTACTGGTGGCAGGAGTCGTACTAGTCGGTGGTGGTTCCGTATTAACACGATTTCTAGGGACGGTGAATGCGGAAGATCCCACAACTGGACGCATTCATTTCTGGTCAGTAACGGCCGACATAATAAAGCATCATCCTGTTTTTGGTGCGGGTTTAGGGGCTTACAGCGTGCTCTACCCGCGCTATGACTCGCGGAATGGGCTCTTTCGGCTGGAACAAGCACACAATGATTACTTGCAAGTGCTCGCCGATGGGGGAATCGCGGGGGCCGCTTTGGGGTTATTGTTCATTGCCGTCCTTTTCCGGGTGGGTTTTGCCCGGCGTGAGACGACCGACAACTTCCGTCGGGGTGTGACAACTGGCGCATTAGCGGGGTGCTTCGCTGTGCTGGTTCATAGTTTTTTCGATTTTACACTGCACACTACGTCTAACACATTGCTCTTTTTAGTCATCGCCGCACTAGCCACTATGGATGGCCGCATCGAGCGCGGTGGGGGGCGCAGAAGGAAAAGACGTAGCCGAACCGGTGCGGGCGCCGAAGACATTGTTGCAGTGTAGTGCTTAGTCAAACGAGTATAGGTTGATGTACGCGACTGAGGCTGGGTAGTTATATCTTTGCTGGTCTGCCCGGCCGCGGCGAACATCGTTTTATCTTTCGGGACAGAACATGTAGTCTGTCCGTCGTTAAGAGACCCCCCTAAATGCGGGATATCGCTCAGGAGGTTTATCCAGTGTCCTCGGCAAGCGCCGCCAGAATCTCAGCGGAGCTGAAATCTTCGCAACTTACCGCGACCTTGCCGCAAGTATGCCTGGAGGCTATCCGGCATCATGGTAAACCGGACGCGTTAAATCAGAAGCGCGATGGCGAATGGCTTCACATTTCAGCCGAAGCGTTTATCGCGCGAGTGCGACATTTGGCACTGGGATTAGCAGACCTGGGAATCAGAGCAGGGGATCGCGTGGCTGTTCTCTCGGAGAATCGGCCAGAGTGGTCAATAGCCGACTTGGCTATCCTTAGCCTGGGTGCGGTGAACGTTCCCATTTATACCACCCAGGCGATCGACCAGGTTCGCTTTATCCTAGAGGATTCAGGTGCGCGAGCGATTTTTGTTTCCGGTCGCAGAGTGTTCAAGCACGCGCGACAGGGTCTTCAAGACATCAAAACGCTGGAAACAATAATCTTTTTCGATAGCGATGCGGCTAAAGGGGTTGAACTTGCAACGACTCTAGAGGAGATTGAAAGGATTGGATCGAAGCGCGATGAGGAGGGATCAGCAGCTTTTGCAGGATTCCTGAGCGCCTCGCGCCCAGATGACCTGGCTACCATTATTTACACCTCCGGTACTACAGGCGTGCCGAAAGGTGTGATGCTGACCCACGCCAACTTTATTTCAAACGTTATTGCGGCCACCAATGCACTTCCGATCGAGCCTACCGACGTAGCTCTATCCGTCCTTCCGCTATCACATATCTTCGAGCGAACATGCTTCTATGTGTTTTGTTATAACGGGGTCTCAGTTTACTACGCTGCTTCCTTCGATCAGGTTGGGGAGTATTTGCGTGAGGTCCGACCGACCATCATGACAGCGGTTCCGCGCCTGTTTGAAAGGGTTTACCACCGTATCGTTAAGAAGGGTATGTCGGAGGGCGGATGGAAAATGAAGGTGTTTGAACGATCTCTTCAAATCGGACAGCGTTATGCCGAGTTGAAGGATAAGGGCCAGAAGGTGCCCGCGCTGCTGGAAGTGCAGCAGTCAATTGCTAATCGTCTCGTATTCGCAAAATGGCGCGCCGGCATTGGCGGGCGACTTCGTTACTTCGTTTCAGGCGGAGCTCCCCTCTCACCGGCACTCTCGTACTCTTTTCTCGCGGCTGGCATTCCAATCTTGCAGGGTTATGGAATGACTGAGACATGCATCGTTTCGGCTAACCGACCGGAGGACAATCGGGTCGGCTCGGTCGGTCGGCCGTTTGCTGGGATTAACCTCGCGATCGCCAATGATGGCGAAATTCTCGTTAAGGGCCCGAGTGTCATGCGCGGTTATTATAACCACGCTGACGTGACTGAGGCGGTCATGCACGACGGCTGGTTTGCGACAGGCGATGTCGGCCACCTCGATCAAGAGGGCCGGTTGTTTATTACCGATCGAAAGAAAGACCTTTTCAAGTTATCTAACGGAAAGTATGTTGCCCCGCAACTTATCGAGAGTTTGCTTAAGCAAAGCTCATTGGTTAATCAAGTAATAGTTGTAGGTGCCGGCCGCAAGCAACCGGCGGCCCTGGTCGTTCCTGACTGGGACGCCGTCAAGAGTGTATTGCGGGCAATGGGCACATCCGTAGCATCAGACCACGCGGAGCTAAGTCGTGATCCTAGGATTATTAAGCTGATTCAGAGCGAGTTGCTACCCCTCACGGCGGCCCTTGCAGACTATGAGAGGGTTCGTCGGGTGGCCTTGTTGCATGAGGAGTTGACCATCGACGGAGGGGAGTTGACTCCGACGCTTAAAGTGAAGCGGCGGCTGGTAGATGAGAAATATGGCGACCTGATTGAAGAACTTTACAACCCTTCGCGTTAGAGCGGGGTTTAGGCGCTGATTTCGTAAGCCGCCATCTCTGTCCCAACCTCTCGTGTAGGTCCACGGCCGGTCAGTAAGGCCCTAGCGAGCAGGCGCAGGTGGCTTGGCATAGCAGGCGGCAGAGTCTCTTCGCTCGTCGGAGGGTAACGCATCAGAAGGGACAATTCCGCGCTGCAAAAATCGCACCTGATAAGGTGATCTCTCACCTGTTCCATATCTTTGGAAGAGAGGTCTTCACAAGAGTATGTAACCAAACTGGTCGCTGATGGGCACGAGAGTCCTTTATTAAACGATCTTAATCTCGAGAGACTCATGGTTTCCCCCTACTTGCCCAGATGGGCGATTTCGACAATTCTGGCGGCGATGAGACCACTTACAGACCCAAGACGAAGGTAGGGGCAAGACAGGACTAGTTAATCACACACGCATAGAACGCTCGCTTCGTTTGGACACCCAGAGAAAAGCGCTAATAAGATTAATGTTCCACAAGTTTTTACACCTCCTAAGCTGCCCTTCCTCAATAGAATCAGGGATTTGAGGTAGATGTAAAAACTTGTTGCTCAATTAGGGCTTTACTGTTACCATCCGTTTGTCAGTCCGGAAGCCCTGACTTCCTGCGTTCCTTTCCATGACTGCGGCATCGCGACAACCGTCGTTACCCGGAGATACCGCAACATCCCCAGCTCAAGCATTGGCTCAATAAGTACCTAGTCACGGGGTTAATCCTTAGACGGCGTAATAGGACGAGCCTTGCGCTTCCTCTTAGAACCGGGTTTTCGGTTCGATGCGATATCTGGCCCAGGTATGAAGCCCTTCCTGCTCCACCTCCAACGACGCACATACCGAGCTCTCAACTTCGCCTTACGTCGTTAAATCAATTATGAGGTTGACTCCGTGTTTCAGACACAGCTCCGCAATGACTTCGCAATACCCGTCCGTTAAGGTCTAAAGCTAGATTCTGACCCGGCCCGAAAGGGCATCACCAAAGGCCGTGAAACCACTTAGCAATAAGCAGACGAAAGATTCCACGATGAGTGCTATCAGAGAAGAACTCCGCTTAACTCGGCCGGGCTCCGACCGACAGTCAAGGGCGGGCCACTGGATTGAAAGTTTGCGTAGCTCAGACGTCAACCGCCTGTGGGCTGAATTGCACCGCGTGGTTAGCCACCACCCACTGGTGCGTGCCTCTCGCAGCGCGGGCCTCTTGGTTGAAGAGGGGGCGGGCAATGCCTATACAGATCTGACCCAGGAATTGTTTGTTCAGCTTCTAAGCAAGGGTCGCTTCCAGCACTACTTGGACACTGAGATGACCGACGCCGAAGTCGAGTGTGAAATCGGCCAAATCGAGTTAACTAACTTACTAACTGCTGAGCTGCGCAAACGCCATCCTGAAAGCTATCGGCTGGCCCGTCGCATCTCGACGCTGATTCAATCGAGCTCCAACTTCAAACGTTTTGATTCAAGCGGCAAGAATGATGAACAACATCGGCGACTTGCCGACCGCGTCTATGGCCTCAGCGAGTGGGCTGATGGAAAAGCTGGCCGCAATTCGCAGGAACTGGAACAGAGGGTTCAGATGATTCCAGTAAGGCAGCGGGATACGCGAATGGTGGGTTGTACAGGTGACTCCCAGGTGGTGATCAGCAATTCGGATCTTGAAGACTTGATCATCTCAGTGCTTGATGCGGTTGACGCGCCAGTTGATGTTCGCGCACTCAGAGGCCTGGTTATGTCCCGGCTGCCGGTGATGGATATCTATCTTGTGCCTCTGGGTGGTGACGATGGCGACAGTGATGGCAATCGTTTTGAGCCAGTGGATGGCTGCGAGAATCCCGAACAGTCTTTATTGCGCCGAGAATCCGAAGAAGAGGCTGCGGGTTTTGTAGACCGATTCTTAAAAAGCCTCCACGGCACTGTTCGCGGCAAAGTCAAACAGTACAACCGCATGCTTGGGGTGTTGTGGCATTGCTATTTGAGTCCCGAGCAAGCCACGCAATTAGAGGTGGCGTCCGTACTCGGAGTGTCGGACTCACTCGTATCAGACTATCGCCGAAGGATTGAACAGGAATTAAGAGCTCTCTCTTTCACTGAAGTGGAAGAAGCGCGACGGTTCGAATCAGCCTTGCGCCAGCGGGTTCGCACACTCGTACTGGTTGAGGATCAGGAAAGCGTAGCCGTTTAAGCCCGCGCGTTAATCGTGTCAGCATCTGTCCGGTGATCGCGCGAGTATGCCGCGATCACCGGACGTTAGTTTTAAGTGCAGTAAAATCACCGCCCTTCGGTAAGGCCCCAATGTTACGACGCCAATCCGACTACGAACCCGTGAAACGTTCGCGGAAATCGCGCGCCGCGGAGCCAGTTATGCCTGCCGTAGTCTCGGACCCCCTTCCGTTCACAAACAGGTCGAGGATTCTTTCACATTTCTTAGGATCTGAGCCGGCAGCATCTGCTGTCTCACAAGGTGCCAAGCGAGAAAAAACGACGTTAAAGCGCGGCCACCCCCTTACCTACGCGAGTCTCTTTCTTTTCACGATTCTTCTTTATGCCCGACCCGCTGAGTTTTATCCATCTCCGGTTACCGCGTCGATAGCTCTAATCGTCGGTCTGATTACGCTCGGCTTCTTTGTCCCGACTCAGCTTTCTCTGGAAGGCAACCTGACTGCCCCTCTAAAAGAGGTAAATCTGGTTCTGCTTTTTGGCTTATTAGGACTACTTTCGATTCCACTGGCCATCAGCCCGGCGGACGGATGGCATGAGTTCAGCGGCACATTCATTCGGTGCATCGTGATCTTCATCGTGATGGTAAATGTCGTGCGCACACATGCGAGACTTAGGGCGCTTTTATTCGTGACTCTCGCTGTGAGCATCTGGCTGAGCCTGGGAGCGGTAAACGACTACCGCCTGGGCTTGATGACAGTTGAAGGATACCGCGTCGGCGGCAGAGGCGGCGGTATCTTCGGGAACCCGAATGACATGGCACTTCATCTGGTAACTGTTTTTCCCGTCGCAATAGCGCTCTGTTTCGCGACTCGGCGCACGGTACTAAAAATGCTTTTTGGTGCAGCCGCGCTCTTAATGCTGGCAGCCGTCGTTCTCACCTATTCGCGGGGAGGGTTCATCGGTCTACTAGTCGCGTCTGCTTTCCTGGCTTGGAAGATCGGTCATCGTCACCGGTTCTCAATTGCCGTGGTAGGGTTGGTCTTGCTGCTGATACTTCTAGCGCTGGCACCGGATAACTACGCCGCAAGGTTAGCGTCTATTTTCGTACCCAGCCTCGATCCAGTTGGCTCGGCAGACATGCGTCGCGAAATCCTGTTCCGCTCCATTTCCACGGCTATTCGGCATCCATTATTGGGTATAGGCATGGGCAACTTTCATAACGTCTCGATTCGTGAGCTGGTTAGTCATAACGCCTATACACAGGTTGCTTCCGAGATGGGAATTGCAGCGCTGATCACTTACACGATGTTCATCGTCACACCTCTCAAAAAACTGGGCGAAGTTGCGAGTCAAACCTTCGCGGTGCGCGACGGCTCGCGCTATTACTATCTGGCCATTGGCCTGCAGTCCTCGCTGCTGGGTTACATGATTTGCAGTCTCTTCGCCTCAGTTGCGTATCTCTGGTATGTCTATTACCTGGTAGGCTACGCCGTTTGTTTGCGTCGGCTCTATGAGGCCGAAACCGGACAACCTGTCGAAATTAAGAAAGCAGGAAAGAATCAGCCGCACCTCTTTAGCGGCGAAAGGAATGCAGTGACCATATGACGACTGCATTGGCTATCGTTTTTTGGTTAACCGCCGCGGCGTTGCTATACACGTATGTGGGCTATCCCATACTGCTCCTCCTGGTGAGCACCTTTCGCTCCAAGATAGTGCGAGTTGGGAACTATCAGGCGACGGTCAGTTTCATCATCACGGCGTACAACGAAGAACTCGATCTTGTGGCCAAACTTGAAAATACTCTCGCACTCGATTATCCGCATGAATTAATGAACATCATAGTGGCTTCCGATTGTTCCACCGACCGCACCGACGATATCGTTCGAAGATACAGCGGACAAGGCGTGAAGCTTGTTCGACTCGCTGAGCGCCTGGGCAAGACTGCCGCGCAGAACGCCGCAGTTGCGCAAGCTAATGGTGACATTATTCTCTTTTCTGATGCCACCAGTATTTACGAATCTGACGTCGTGGGAGCTATTTTACGGAACTTTGCCGACCCCACAGTTGGTTGCGTCTGCGGACAGCTTATCTACGTCGATCCATCGGAATCGCGAGTAGGGCGCGGCGCGCGTTCATACTGGAGTTACGAAACGTTCTTGAAGAAACACGAGAGCCGCGCATGTTCTCTGATTGGTGCATCAGGTTGTCTATACGCGGTGCGCCGGTCGGCATACGTGCCGCTCTATCACGAAGCGTGCAGCGATTTCATCATTGCAACCAAGATGGTCGAGCAGGGTTTCCGCACTATCTACGAACCCACCGCCGTCTGCACCGAAGAGACGAACCGGCAAGCAGACAAGGAACTGAGCATGCGCGTGCGCATCATCACGCAGACCTTCACAGATCTGTGGCGACACCGCGCCATGATGAATCCGCTGCGCAGCGGATTCTACGCCGTCGAACTCTTCTCGCACAAGGTCATGCGTTACGCCGTGCCGTTCCTGCTTGTCACCCTCTTCGCGGCCAGCGCAGCACTCGCTCCGCACTCGTTTTTCTACGCAGCGGTCTTTGTGGCGCAAGTGCTCTGTTACGCGGCGGCGCTCGGCGGTTGGTTGCTTGAGAGTGCGGGTGTCCGCGTGCGCCTGCTCACGCTGCCGCACTACTTTGTGCTCGCAAATCTCGCATCGCTCCTCGCGAGTTATGAATTCCTGCGAGGCGCACGCTACGCGCGCTGGGAGCCGATCCGCGAGCCGGTCAGCGGCGGGCCGCTAACGGCGACGACTATCCAACGGGAAGGTCAAAGCTGATGGCGCGACTGAATTTACCGGCTCAGTTTGTTACCAGTATCGCCGGCGCGCCGCGCGCGGTCGCGGCC
>JBDTOI010000003.1:0-68723 GCA_039933315.1 Pyrinomonadaceae bacterium | reverse complement strand
ACCTCTGCCAGAATTCGCTCGATAAGATCAAAGACTTTGAAGGACTGCTGGCGGCGGAAGGAATTCCGGAGTCGGAAGTCGCCTTTGTCGGGGACGATGTCACTGACATACCGCTTATGCAGCGCGTCGAGTTGGCCGTGGCCGTGGCGGATGCCGCTGAAGAAACCCGGGCGGCCGCGCACTACGTCACGGCCGCCCCTGGAGGCCACGGCGCTGTGCGGGAAGTCGCGGAGTTGATTCTTAAAGCCCAGGGTCGTTGGGCCGAGTTGATGGCTCGCTACATCAAGTAAAAGTGGCACAGACTTCAGTCTGTGATACCGCGAAAAACCCCACAGACTGAAGTCTGTGCCACTTCGAATTGCAACCTTGCCCGCAGCCGCAGCATCCGTTAGTATTACCAAACTCGGCGTGGGGCCGTGCAAGCTAAATCCTTGGCGCGGCTACGTTTTAATTTTGGTTTATCAAAAGAGGTTTTCTTGTGAAGAACAGGTTTTCTTCTGCGCTACTGACGCTTCTGCTCGTAGCTCTCTTGCTCCCCGCCTTCGTCCTTGGCCAGCAAAAACGCGATCAAACGCCGGGTCCGACCGGCACGAGTACCGTTCCCGGCCGGCCGGCTCCCGGAGTCGGGGTGGCTCCGCGCCGCAACACGCGCCCGCGGGTAACGAATGAGGCCACCGCCACCGTCGAACAGGATTTTAGCGAGGCGCTAACGGTAATTCAGGAGAATTACATCGACGGGAAAAAGCTCGACTATAACAACGTATTCAAGTCGTCAATTATTGGCATGCTGCGATCCCTCGATCCGCATTCGAACTACTACGACAAGGAAGAGTTCGATGACATGAAGACGGATCAGCGTTCGGAGTATTTTGGGATTGGGGCATCGATTCAGAACTACACAGTGGGCGATCAGACCGACACTTTTGTGGCGGCAACCTTCCAGAATTCGCCAGCCGCACGTGCCGGCTTGCGCTTTGGCGATCGCATCGACCAAGTGGACGGCATAAAGATGCGCGGCAAGGGCTCGCTGGAAGTTCGCGACAAGATCCGGGGTCCCCGCGGGACACTGGTTAAGATCACCGTTGCCCGCGCCTCAAACGGCAAGGCTGAAACCGTTGAGATCACACGCGATGCGGTCCCGCAACCTTCCGTTCCGGATGCATACCTGATCCGGCCCGGCGTCGGTTATATCGACATGAGGCATGGTTTTAATTACACCACTGCCGATGAGCTGCAGGAAAAGTTGGAAGCCCTTCATGCCCAGGGCATGACTTCACTGGTGCTGGATCTGCGTGACAATCCGGGTGGTTTCCTGGACCAGGCGATACGCGTTGCCGCCGCATTTCTGCCGCGCGGCAAACTGATCCTGACCCAGAAGGGGCGCAACGGCCGCAACGACCACGTCTATGAGTCGCCAAACAACGATCCGGATCAGACTCCCCTGGTAATCCTGGTTAACGAAAACACCGCCTCCGCCTCCGAGATTGTAGCCGGCGCTGTGCAGGACCATGACCGTGGCTTGATTGTCGGCCAGACCAGTTTTGGCAAAGGACTGGTTCAGAGCATTATCCCGCTGGATTATGGCGCCGGGTTGACACTTACTTCAGCGAAATATTTCACGCCTTCGGGGCGCTTGATTCAGCGCGATTATTCCAACGGCGGCTTCTACGATTACTACACCCGGGGCGGTACTATCCGCATGGAGCAAAAAGAGCCTGAGGCCAAGCCGACCGGGCCCGAGAGCCGCACCGATACCGGCAGACCGGTCTATGGCGGCGGTGGCATTACTCCGGATGAGGCGGTTAAGCAGACCACTCTGACGCTCACCCAGAACCGTTTGCGGCATCCAATGTTTTTCTTCACGCGTGACCTGGTTAACGGTCGCATACCCGGATTTGACAAATATCGCGTGGATCGCCCAATTGAATTCGGTCATAACTTGCAGCCGGCCGACTTCCCCATAACTGAACCGCTCGTTAAGGCCTTCCGAGACTTTGTCGCTAAAGAACCATCCTGGAAGACCCTGGTTCCGCAAATCGATCGCAACCGAGCGTACGTGGAGAACCAACTCAGGTGGGACATTGTGACTGTGGCCTACGGTAGCGTTACGGCCTTGCAGGTCCTGGTGAAGGAAGATCCGCAAGTGGCTAAAGCCGTGGAGGTGGTTCCCCGCGCTCGCGAGCTGGCCATGACCGCCAGTCGGGCGCGCAGCCAGCCATAAAGCTGTTTATTCGCGAATGAGAAGGCCGCTTCAGCAATGAAGCGGCCTTTTCTCTTTTCGCAGACGTCCGGCGCACTTCCGTGCAGATCGTCCTTCCCAGCCGGCATAGGTTAACTCTTTCGTCGCTCAGTATTGTGCGGCAAGTGTATTACAGGCGCCGTTGCAGGGATAAAACAGAGTCTTGCCACTAAAACCAAAGACGTGATATGGTTTCGCTACTGTCGCGCGTTAGTGAGAGGAGTCTGCCAATGACGCATAAGAATCTGGTTAATACCGGCGAGTTGGGACGGGCCGTAAAGCGTCGCCGCGAAGAGCAGGGGTTGAGTCTGCGCGATGTCGCGGATCAAACCGGCGTTTCCGCCTCGACGCTTTCACGCATTGAAAACGGCACGGGTAAACCTGACGCGGAGAATATTGCGCGGCTGACTGCCTGGCTGGATGTTCCGCTCGACCGCATCATGGCCAGCCGGAAGCATGATAATGAAGGAACAGAGGCAGTAGTTTACTTTCCTCACGAATCTACTCCGGAGATTGTGGAAGCGCATCTGCGCGCCGATCGTAATCTCTCGCCGGAAACTGCCAAGGCGCTATCCGAGCTTTTCCGCGTCGCTTATACACAGTTCAGCCGCACTGGCGAGAAACCGGGGCGCAAACGCCGCTAATCCTGCGGACCTGCCAATTGCATCTATAATAGGGGAATGAACGAGTTCCTTCTGCCGCCGACGCAGAAAAGACGCGACCATGAGTTGCGCGCGTTGGCCCTCAGGGATTTCGCGCAGGTGCGCGAAGGCGAGCCGCTGGATCCATTTGCCCTGGCGCACTTTGCCAGGTTGCTGGTGGTGGACTTCGACCAGGTCGAAGGGCTTACGAACGAATCCCGCGATCATTTGCTGGGACTGGCGTCGGACCAGTGGTCCGGCGGCGCCTGTGCGAACCCGCTGCCAAACGGCTGGCGAATAGTGATTCTGAATCCTACACACGGGCGCCGGCGGAACCGGGCGACGTTGATGGAGGAGATCTGCCATGTCTTCCTGGGACATAAGGCAAGTCGGCTCGCCGTCATCGCTCGAGATAAACGAGGGCGTACAATGGCCCGCGAATACAATGAGGCGAATGAAGAAGCAGCCTACGCGATTGGCGCCGCGGCGCTTGTACCGTATGCCGCCCTCAGGCGGTTTGTGCTTAGCGGCAAAACTTCACTGGAGATGGGCCGGCACTTTGGCGTTAGTCGAGAGCTTGTGGAGTACCGCCTCAAGGTGACCCGCCTGTGGGCCGGCTACAGGAAACTCATTGGTTCAAGATCGGCCAGCAATCAACAAACATAGCCCCTAAAAGCCAAAATGCGCTGTGGGAGCTGGTATTTCTGTTTCACGGTTTTTGCGGCAACCACGTATAATTGTTCGAAGATTATGGCCAAACCCATGGAAGAAGCACTGGCGCTGGCGCCGGGACTAACCGTCACCGACAAGCTGCGCATGTTGCTGGATATCACGAAACGTATCAGTCGCTCGCTCGACCTGCCGGAAGTCCTCAACCTCGTGATGGACACACTGGACTCGTTGATACCCTACGACGCCGCTGGAATCTACCTGCTAAAGTGCGCCCGGGCCTCAGAAGTCAGCCCGGATGAAACGTGTGTGTTCCAAACGGAAGCCGTGCGTGGCTACGACATTGCTGAATTGAAGGAACTGCGCCTGAAGATGGGCGAGGGGATTATCGGCCATGTGGCCTTAAGCGGCGAACCGGTAATATCTCCTGACGTACGAAACGATCCTATCTACATTAATGCGCGCGAGCGGACCAGATCGGAAATGGTGGCGCCCATCGTTTCCAATGATGAAGTGATTGGTGTCTTCGATCTGGAAAGCGATCAACTGAATGCTTACGCAGCTGATGATCTGGAAGTCTTAATGATGCTGGCGTCACAGGTGGCCATCATTATCGAGAAGGTGATGCTGCATGAGCAACTGGTCGAGAAGAAGCGGCTCGAGGGCCAGTTGGAAGTTGCCCGCCAGGTGCAGCTGGAATTACTGCCGGCGAGCGATCCTATTCTCACCGGGTTCGATATCAGCGCCTACAATTTTCCCACCGAAGAAGTCTCCGGCGATTACTACGATTGGGTGCGGATTTACGATGACCAAATCGGTATTGTCGTCGCCGATGTTTCCGGCAAGGGAGTGCCCGCGGCGTTGCTGATGGCGTTTCTGCGGGCCAGCCTGCGCGCGGCTACTCACGTGGGGTACTCGGCCCACGTTTCGATGTCGAAGGTGAATTACCTGTTGTGGGAATCGATCGAGCGCAATCAGTACGTGACAGCATTTTATGGTTTGCTGGATGCGACCAATCGTACGCTGGCTTATACGAACGCGGGACACAATCCGCCGCTGCTGATGGATGCGCAGGGAGAGGTGCGATTCATCAAACCTGGCGGCGTGCCGCTGGGGATGTTCCGCGATACACGCTATTACGAACATTATCTGACGATCGAACCCGGGGAACTGCTTTTGCTCTACACTGATGGCTTGACGGAAGCGAACAATCCCGAGGGCGAAGAATACGGGGTTGGTCGATTGGTGCGAATGGCTAAAGACGGCCGTCACCTCTCGGCGCGCGCCCTCATCGATTTCATTCAGAAGGATGTCATTGAGTGGACTGAAGGCCTGGGAGCGACGGACGACATAACCTACTTTGTAATCAAAGCAGTCTAAAAGAAAAGCGGAAGGCGACTCCGCCTTCCGCTTTTGCAGGTGGTAGTTCTGGTTTTCTTAATGCGCCGTCAGCCGGCAGTGGGCGTGATCGCCACCCGGTGCCAGCGGGCCGCGATAGTCTCCGAAGTGAATTTCCTTTTCGGTGCCAGTGAAGGAGTAAACATCAAATCCGCAAGCATCAAGTGACGCTGCCAAATCATCGGGTGAAAGGAGAAAGATGACGGGTGCGTAACCCGCTTCAGCTCGAATCTCCAGCAGGCGCTCGACCACTTCCAGCGGAGCAAAGCATCGGACTGGATCTCGATAAGTTGCCATGGAGTTTCAGCGCCTTTCTTCAGATTTTGAATGCTCTTTAAAGCCGCATTCAGTATAACACTTGCTATGATGTACGCTAGGAAGCTGGCGTTCGTTGCAGGCAGCGATTATTTATGAACAAATCGAGGTCAAGAGGCGAAAAAGGTGCGCATTCAGGAGGCTATTTATGAATCGTCGCAAGTTTGTGACACATTCACTCGCGGCTTCCGCCGTTCTGGCGGCCAGTTCGGAGGCCGGTTCTGCATTAGACAAGCTCAATAACGCTTCTCCAGCGCGGACAAATGGTCTTGAGCCGGCGGGAAATTTTACCTTCGCACGCCTGCGATACGCCTCGGGAAATTGGGACGCGGATCCGAAGATGCCCTCAAACCTGCTTAATTCGCTGATTGAGTACACCTCTATTCGCGTCAACCCGAAGGAGCGCATTGTCGATCTGGATTCACCGGCGCTCTTCGATCACCCTTTCGTCTATCTGACGGGGAACAAGCTGGTGCGCTTCACTGAGGCGGAGCGGACTAATCTCCGCCGCTATTTGCGTAACGGTGGGTTCATGTTTGTGGACGACTGTAACCACGACATTGATGGAGCCTTTGCGAAGACTTTTGAAGCTGAAATCCGGTCGGTGCTGGACCAGCCCGCTGAGACACTTCACCGCCTCCCCAAAGGACATCAACTGTATCGCGCGTTCTTTAGTTTCCCCGATGGGCCGCCGGCCACTTCGCATGAGCTGAACGGCTGGGGCGATGACATGGTGCATGACTATCTAAAGGCGATTGAGGTCGATGGACGCGTGGCCGTGCTTTATTCAAACAAAGATTACGGCTGTGAATGGAACTATGATTGGATCAACAAACGATTTGCAGCGCGGGACAACACGCGCTTTGGCGTTAATATTGTCGTGTACGCACTGACACAATAACGCAGGAGTCCTGGCAAAGTCGGAAGCAGGTATTTTCAGTTCGCCACGCCCCGGAAAGGGTTTCTAACTTAATGAGCACAGTCCCACCACCCAAGCCCCCTGAGAAAGCTTCACCGGCTTCAGCAGCAAATTCAGCGCCCAACTTTGAAGCGGTCCTCAGAACCATGCTGTCGGTGTCCGATAAAGTCAGTGACCTGATTTTCTCGCCCGGTCGTCCGCCGCAGGTCGAACTGCTGGGAAACTTGAAGGGCGTCTACATTCCCGGTCTGGAAAAGCTAACCCCGGCGCATACGGCGGGCATTGCCAAGCTCATTATCGGCAGCCACCTGCGCGCCGGTTCGGACGTGGGCGCCGCGCAGAATCTGGAAAAGCACGGCTCGACCGATGTTTCCTACGGCGCCCCCGGCCTGGCCCGTTTTCGCGTCAACATCTTTATGCAGCGCGGCACCCATGCCATCGTCATGCGCGTAATTCCGTTTCGTGTGCCGCGCTTTGAAGAACTCAATCTTCCGGAACAACTGAAAGACATTGTCGAGCTTAAGAACGGTATAGTCCTGGTAACCGGACCAACCGGTTCGGGTAAGAGTTCGACCCTGGCCGCGATCATAGACATGATCAACGAGTCGAAGTATTACCACGTGGTTACTATTGAAGATCCGATTGAATTTCTACACGCGCATAAGAACTGTACGATTCACCAGCGCGAGCTCTACACGGACACATCTGATTTCGCGAATGCGTTACGCTCTGCCTTGCGCCAGGCCCCAAAAGTCATCCTGGTGGGCGAGATGCGTGACCGCGAGACCATAGAAGTTGCCATGGAGGCGGCGGAGACGGGCCACTTGGTGCTTTCTACGTTGCATACTATCGATGCCGCGAAAACGGTGGATCGCATTATCGGCGTTTTCCCCAAGAACGAGGAAAAGGTCATACGCACCCGCCTGTCCCAGTCATTCCGTTACATTGTCTCGCAGCGTTTGATGGCCCGGGCCGATGGCCGGGGACGTATTGCCGCCATTGAAATATTGAAATCAACCTCCCGTACTAAAGAGTACATTGAGCGAGGTGAGATGGAAGGCAAGTCACTCATCGATGCGATGGAGCAGGGTGATCAGGAAGGAATGCAAACTTTCGATGGCGTGCTTGAGAATATGATCCGTACTGGAATTGTGGACCAGGAAGTTGCGCTCTCGTACGCATCCAACGCCGGCAACCTGCTATTGCGCCTCGCTGACTTTGGTGGGAAGCCCAAGCCCGCGGAGACCGCTCCCGCCCCGGATGCGATGGCTGATCTGATCGAGCGCTGACCCCTTCATGCAGTTAATCAGCGAACAGGAAAAGACCCGGGCGCTGGATGGATTGCCCGTAGCGATCGCCGATCTTGAACGCGAGATTGCCAAGGTGATCATCGGCCAGCGTGAAGTTGTGCGGCAGATTCTCATCGCCCTCGCGTGCGGCGGCCATTGCCTCCTGCGTGGCGTTCCTGGCCTCGCCAAGACCCTGATGGTCAAGACCCTGGCCCAGGCCCTTCACCTTCAATTCAAACGCATTCAATTCACTCCCGACCTGATGCCCTCGGATATCACCGGCACCGAGGTCATAGAAGAGAACCGGGCCACTGGCCGGCGCGAGGCTCGTTTTATACACGGCCCACTGTTCGCGAACATCCTGCTGGCCGACGAGGTCAATCGCGCTCCGCCCAAGACGCAGGCAGCGTTACTGGAGGCCATGCAGGAACTGCAAGTTACCGCCGCCGGCGTGCGCTACACGCTCGACCCGCCATTCTTCGTGTTGGCAACCGAGAATCCAATTGAGCAGGAAGGTACCTATCACTTGCCGGAAGCGCAGCTGGACCGCTTCTTCTTTGAAATAGTGATCGACTACCCGGACGCTGCTGACGAGTCTCGAATTATCGCGGAAACCACTTCCAACCGGCTCGTCTCCGTTCAGCCCACACTGGATGCGACGGGCATCCTTCGCCTGCAGGAAATAGTGCGCGATGTTCCGGTGGCCGGCAACGTTGTTGATTACGCCACCCGTTTGCTCCGCGCGACACGTCCGCAGACGTCCGCCGCACTGCCCTTCGTGAACGAGAATGTTCGTTGGGGAGCCGGACCGCGAGCCGGTCAGGCGCTGGTACTGGGGGCCAAGGCGCGGGCGCTCTTCGATGGGCGCTTCGCCGTGAGCTTTGCTGATATTCGCGAGGTGGCGTACCCTGTACTCCGACACCGAATTCTCCCCAATTTTCGCGCTGAAGCCGAAGGCATAGCTTCCGAAAACATTATTGCCGAAGTGCTGCGCGCGATTCCCGAAGACACAACAAAAAGGTAAGACCGTGGTAGTGAATTCGCGTCGAGCAAATAGCAGGCAGTTCTTTTGCTCCCTCCTCGCTCTTTCGTTTATGGCCTTGTGCCTGGGTATCACAGGCAGTCAGGCACAAGAGTTTGAAGCGATCCGGGTGGAGTTGCCTGAGAACGGAAACCTCCGCGTAGAAAACCTGCGCGGCAGCGTTATCGTGGAGGTCTGGGGCGAAAATTATGTCTCTGTCTCGGCCACGACGAATGGCCGGCAGAGTCGATCACCGGCAATCATCCAGAGAACGGACCGGCTGCTCTCGGTGCGTGTTAAAGCAGGGCTGGCAAACGAGGCTGGAGTTAGCCTCACTGTCCGCATGCCGGAACGAACGCGCGCGGCGATAGTCACCTCGACGGGCACAGTAAAATTCAGTGAACTGCCGGCGGCCCTGCTGGTGCAGACCATCTCAGGACCCATACATGCCGATTTCCCGTCCGAGGCCAATGTAAACATAACAGCGGAGTCTGCGGCCGGCGCGATTTCCTCGACGCTTGGTGTGGATGGCAGTGCCGTGGCTGGACGATCAACTTTGAAAACACGTCTGGGCGCCGGTGATCGACCGGTGCGTTTGCACTCGCAGAGCGGCCGCATAACTCTCGCGCTAGCGAGTCCCACGGCGGCGAGGGCTCCACGCGTGAGGAGAGGAGCGCGGCCGGATACGTACGAGGAAGCGGAAGCAAAGCCGCCGCGCCTGATTGGAGGCAACTCCGAATCGGCGCGCGCCGCAGACGCCGCCAACGCTTCTTCATCACCGGAAGAGGTTTCTGAAGGCGATGTGATCCGGGTTGACACCCAACTGGTGAGCGTCAATGTCAGTGTCATCGATCGCAGCACAACCCGCGGCTTGGTTGGACTCAAGAAGCAGGACTTCAAACTTTTTGAAGATGGCGTGGAACAGAATATTGCTCAGTTTGAATCGTCAGCGGCGCCTTTCAATCTGCTGCTGCTTATCGATTTGTCAGGCTCAACCTCCAATGTCATCGATTTGATTAAGACGGCCGCCCTTCATTTCGTCGAGGCAGCCCGCCCGTTTGATCGGATTGGAGTGGTCACGTTCGCCGGCACGCAGGTTGTTGTTTCACCCTTAACCACGGATCGCGCCGCCCTGCGCGATCGGATTAACGCGATCACTCAGCCGGTGGGCAGCACGAAGCTTTACGACTCGCTGGCGTTTGCCATGGAGCAGGGGTTCAAAGGCGGCAATGGTTCGGGCCGCAACGCGGTTGTGCTGTTGAGTGACGGGCTCGACAGCACCTTGCCTAATGTCGGCGGTGAAGGTTCCACGCTGCCATACAACGATCTGCTCCGGTCGGCCCAGGAATTCGATGGCGTGCTTTACATGATCTGGACCAACACACAGGTCTGGGAGCCGACCAGTCCCAATGACATTCAGCAGAAAACATGGGACCTTGCCGCCGATCGCCTCGAGGATCTCGGGGACGCCGGAGGAGGGGACTTCTACCAGGTGCAGAAGTTGAAAGACCTCTCCGGTGTTTATGATCAGGTGGTGGCGGATCTGGGGACGGTTTACACGCTGGCCTACCGTCCTTCGAATAAGCTACATGATGGAAAGTGGCGCGCGTTGCGCGTCACGGTTAACCGCCCCAACGCCGTCGCGCGCGGCAAGCGCGGCTATTACGCGAAGTGATCACGTGAGGCGTCACTAATGCCGAAAGGACCTGATAAACATGAACACTCCCCTGCGCCGCAAACATTTCTCACGCAGCATCATGCCTTTGCTTGCCTTGCTCAGTTTGCTCACCGCGTTGTCTTGCAGTTCATCTGAAGGACTCAACTCATACACCAAGGCGGTGGGCGCTGCTGACGAAGGCTCCACGATTCAGACCCTGAGGACGATTGCCTCGGCCCAGGGCCAATACCGGGCCGCGCATGGGGAGTACGGCAGCTTTAGCACTCTCAACAAAGCCGGCATGCTCGATGTTCGCTTTGCTGCCGATTCGCCCACCCTCAAGGGCTACCGGTTCACCATGAACGCCGGGGCCAACAACTTCACAATCAATGCCGATCCGGAAGCGACGGAAAGCCAGCCGGCTATCGGCATACGGCACTTTTTCCTGGACTCAAACGACGGAGTCATTCGCGCCAACAGCAAACAAGCAGCCGGGCCCGGCGATCCACCGCAGCAGTGACCGCCGGGGTCGATGTCGATGACCCTCTCAACGCAACGCGAACGCTTACTGGAGCCCGCGGTTTTGGCCGCTATCGGGCGCCTGGACCTGGTGGCGCGCGTAGTGGTGGAGGGTTTCCTCAACGGATTACATCACAGCCCTTACCGGGGAGTGGCGCAGGAGTTCGCGGAGCATCGACCATACATTGCCGGTGACGAATTGCGCCGCATCGACTGGCGCGTCTTCGCCCGCACCGACCGGCTATACGTAAAGGACTTTGACGAAGAGACCAACGCTCCGGTGAGGTTGTTGCTCGACGTGAGCGCCTCGCTGGCTTATGCGCCTCGTACCATCAGCAAGCTCGATTACGCGCGCTATCTCTGCGCCGCCCTGGCATACCTCTCAATCCGCCAGAACGATCGCGTTAGTCTCACGTGTTTCAGCACCGAACAACGTAGAAGCATTCCTGCCAGCGGGGGCCAGGCCCATCTCCATAAGCTTCTCGCTACCTTGCAACAGCTGCGGCCCGCCGGCCAGACGCTGATGGGGCCTTCAATCCTGCGCGAAGCGGCCGGATGGAAGCGACGCGGGCTCGTCATCCTGATCTCAGATCTTTATGACGATCCGCCTGAGGTTATTGGCGCGGTCGAACGCCTTCGTCGCGTAGGGCATGACGTGATCGTGTTTCATCTGCTGGATCGGGCCGAAAGGGAACTGGCGCACCGGGGCATGATCGAGTTTCGCGACCTGGAAACCGGCGAGACGCTGCTGGCGGATGCGGATCAGATTCGCCGCGCCTACATCAAACGTGTCGATGCAACGATAGAGTTGTTTGAGCAGGAGTTTGCCCGCGCCGGGACCGATTACATTGCTCTCGATACGTCTGAGCCTCTGGATAAGGCGTTGGCGATTTATTTACGGCGCCGGAAGGGACGGCGCGGCCGCTAAGAAGGGTGAATTAAGCCTCGCCCTGTGCGGCTGTGGTCTTTCCTCTCTTGGCGCCATGGCGAGAAGCAGTTTCACGCAAAGGCGCCAAGAAAGGAAGGACGTAAGGCGCAAAGGCTTGAATCGTTCACGCCGGTGGTGAAGTTATGACCTTTCTTGCTCCCCTGACTCTGATTGCGTTGATGTTGATCGCCTTGCCGCTGGCGATTCACTTGTTGGTGCGGCGTCGAGCGAAACGACTTGATTTTCCATCCCTGCGGTTTCTGCGCGAGACCAGCACCTTTAAGTTTCGACCACGCCGTCTACGCCAACCGCTGCTGTTAGCGTTGCGAGTGTTTGCTCTTCTTTTGCTAGTCGCAGGGCTGGCGCGCCCCTTAATTACCTATCGCGGCCGGCGGCCACTCACAAGAGTTATCTTATTGGATACCTCTCTGAGCATGCGCGCCGGCGGTCGTGCGGAGGCGGCCACGCAGCAGGCCCGGGCCATCATTGAAAGACTGGGAAAAGACGAACGAGCCGCCCTGATTGCCTTCTCGGCAGAGGCAATCGTATTAGTCTCGCCAACTTCAGATCGCCAACAACTTGAGGCCGCCCTTCAGCGCTACGTCCCGGACGCTGCTGCTGCTGATTATGCGAATGGCCTGGCGGCCGCTGAAGCGCTGCTGGCAGCCGAGCCGCCGGGGCCAGCCGAGATCGATTTGGTTTCCGATTTTCAGCAGAGTGGACTCATGGTGCAGAGCAGCAGCGCGCGAGAGAAATCCCTTGCGACAATTGCCACTTATCCGGTCGGAGGCGAACTCCGCGAAAACAGTTTTCTGATCGATGTATCTGCGGCGAGAACGTCTAAAGGGATCGAACTGTCAGCCTCGGAGGTCGCTTCCGACCAAAGAGGGCGAGCTGGTGAACGCCGCAAGTGGTTGTTGAATTCTCCTGCGGGCGAACTCCCGGAGATTACCTGGCGCACCGAAAGCAATGGCCAAATCGTTGGCTCGCTTAATCCGGTCGCTACGGATGACATCCAACTCGACAACCGCCACTTCTTTTCATTTGTCCCACCGCTGGGTGCACGAGTCTTGTTGGTCAGTAACGGAGACGCTGATGTTGACGTTTACTGGCAGGCCGCATTAGAGGCCGCCGCCGGTAAAGACTCCAAATTCACTTTGGAGAAGGTACAAGACCTTCAAGGGGCTTCCGCGACTGACTACGGGCTGATCGTCGCAACACTTTCGCGGAGTCCGGATCGGAATGAAATACGCAGGCTGGTTGAGCTGGCAGAACATGGCGCAACTGTTTGGCTCAATCTCGCCCCCGATACGGATGCGAAATCGTGGAATGATTTTGCCGGATCCGCCGAAGGCAGCAAGCTGCCGTTCACTAATCTGGGCCCGGCAAGCGGGAATGCGCCGGTCCATTTCGCGACGGCCGACATGGGTGCGCCATTCCTGCGCAGTTTTGATCAGAACGCGTTCGACGCACTGCGCACGACCAATCACAAGAAGGCTTTTAGTTTTACTCCGCGCGACGAAGCCGGTAGTTTGTTGCGCTGGAATAACGGTCAGGCGGCGTTGGTATGGCAACAAGTCGGGGCGGGGCAAATCCTCGTGCTAGGCACTTCGCCCGGCCTCCAATCCGGCGACCTTGGTCTTTCGCCTGCCTTTCCTGTGCTGGTGGGGTCGATGGCGGACTCCGCCATCTCGACGCCGGCGCCCTTGTCGCAAGAGCTCGGTAAACCGGTGGCTTCGATTAATAGCAGCGGGACAGTCACCATCACAGACCCGGCTGGAATTGTGAAGAACAAAACCGCTCGAGATCTCGCGGCGCACCCTCAGTCAGCCTTTTCGAATCCGGGCATCTATCGGGTCGAAGCTGGAGGTCAAGTCCGGTTTCTCGCTTTCAATTTCCCGCCAGAAGAAAGTGATCGGCTGGTGGCTCGTCCGCAAGAGGTTAGAGATCGCTTTGCAAGCCGCACGAAGCAGGGGGTTGTCTCCGGAAGTACATGGCATGAGGCGACGGAATCGGCCGGGAGCCAATGGCGCTATTTTCTTGGTCTGGCGTTCTTATTGCTGATGCTCGAACTCTTTCTTGTAATCAAGCCTGGACGCTCGATGTCGCGTAGTGATGCCTTGTGAATATACGATGAGTGCTCAGACCCCTTTCATCCCATTCGACCCCAATCCGGCAGCCCCGCAGGTAGCCCTGCGGGCAAGACTGAGGGGCTTGAGCATCCGCTTAAGACTATGGCGCGGCCTGCCACACGTCGCCATCGTGCTTGCTGTCTCGATGTTGTTGTTATGGCTGCTGAGCGTGGTGGATTACCTCTGGCCGATGCCGTTGACAATGCGCGTCAGCCTGTTGGCCTCGATTGTTTTCACCGGATTGTTCTTCCTTTGGCGCACGGTTCATGCGTTTGCGCGCGCGCGAACATTGGCAGAATCAGCGCGCGAGGTCGAACGCGCGGCGGGGCTACAAGACAACGCAGTCACTACATTTGCCGAAGTGTCGGAGCACCAGGCTAATCCGGGGGGCCGGCCAGCCATTGCGCCTTACATGGCGGAGCGTCTTCAGGTTCAGGCCAGGCTTGAGTTTGACCGAATTGAACCCGGACTATTTTCCTCACGTCGCTTGCTCACGCTTGCCGCGGTTAGTTGCCTGGTTGCCGTTGGCCTCCTGCTCGCTTCCCGCTTACTTGCCCCGGTTGCATTTGCGAAAGAGAGCCGGCGACTGCTCTGGTTAACTCGCGATGAATCTTCTGCCGCTACTAAATCGAGTAGAGCTGCGGTCACTCCTGGCCTTGCCGATTTTGTAGAAGTTCGCCTGCGAATTGAGCCCCCGCGCTACACCGGTTTACCCATGGAAGATTTATCTGGTGAATCATCCGTCCGCGCTTTGGCTGGGTCGCGCATAGAGGTTAATGCGCGCCTGGGCCAGAACAGGCCGGGGGCCACGCTGGCTTTCAATGGAACAACTGAGCCGATGGGCGTACTAGGCGACGGGCTTTATGGCGGGAGTTTCACTGCGAACAGCACTGGTGCTTTGGAGGTAAGGACGGGCGAGGTCGAGGGCCGTGGATCGTCGGTTATTCGATCAATTGAGGTTTATCCGGATGCTTCCCCCGAAGCACGCATCACTCAGCCGGCAAGCGATCAGCTTCTTAGCGCGGTGCCGGCCGCCCCGATCAGTGTGCGTTGGACCGGACGTGACGATCTGGGCCTGGCGGCGGTCTCTCTAAAGTACGTAAAGAGCCGGGGAGAAGGAGACGCCGCGAAATTTAGCAGCGGGGAAGTTAGCTCCGGCCCCGTCGAAAAATCTACGGCGCGAGAATGGCGCGGCATGGTTTCACTCAACCTGGCGACACTCGATGTGCGACCGGGCGACACCCTCGTTTACTGGATGGAGGCGCGCGATCACAATCCGGCGGCGGGCGCAGCAGGCCGTTCCGCGAGTATGCTGATTGCAATCGCGGCGCCTGACGCTCCCAGACTAAACGTCGGCGAACTTCGACCCAATGACATGGGTCGTTTCCTACTTACTCAGCGACTGATCATCAATCACACAGAAAAACTAAATAGCGAACGGCAGAAGCGATCGCCTGCAGACTTCAAGGGCAGATCGAACGATATCGCGGCCGAACAGCGCGACTTTAGAAACTCTTTCGATGACTTCATAAAATCTGAAGGCGCCGCCGGCGGCGATGGTGATGAACACAGCAGCGTCGCAGAGCGGGCGAGGGCGATCACCGATGCGCGAATGGAGGTTCACGATCATGGCATTCCCGAACCACCGGCCGGCGCTCCGGCCGCAGTCAGGGATTTCATCTACGCAATTCGCGCTATGTGGGATGCGGAAGACCAACTGGTTAACGCCGACACAATCAAAGCACTGCAATATGAACGTGAGGCTCTGGCACTTCTAAAGCGCGCCCAGTCAGCAGTGCGCTATGTGCCTCGCGTCGTAGCCCAGAACAAACCCCTCGATTTGAAGCGACGCTACGCGGGTGAGCTGGATGAAATAAAGACCCGTTTGGAGCGACTTGCCCGGCGGCTGGAATCGAAAGAGGCCGGTTCGATCCGTAGTGCCCTGACAGACTCATACGGTGCTTTGCGGGACTTGCAGAGCACCCTGAGCAGGCCGGCAGGCGCAAGAGTTACCAGGATTGCCGGCGCGGCGAAACAAACCAGCCGGGCTGCCCAAAGCCTGCTCGCCAGCTCAGGTGGAGATCATGCGCCGACGATCGCGCAAGCCGCCGGTCAGTTGCGGGTAGTTGAATCGGAACTTTTGCGTCTGGAGCAAGAGCCGACCCTGCCACAGACCGAATTTGAGCAGCGATTGGCGAAGCCTTTGGCCTTACTGGCGCGATCAATCTCTGAGTTATTTGCTATCGCCGAACAAAACAGCAGCGCGGCGTCCGGCACGGATCCGTCGTTGATGCCGGCTTACTCGGGACGCGCGGCAGATTACTTTCGACGGCTTGCAGAACATGCGCGGCGTTGAGATCGCATAAAACATGAAACTCATACTGGATGGCAGGGCCGGGGTGGCGATTCTGGTGATAGCACTCGTGCTCTCGGCGCTGATTCTCTTTTTTTACTGGCAAGCCCCTGGACGGCAGACTCGAAAGGTTCGGCTGCTCTTGATTGGCCTGCGGGCGATCTCTTTACTGTTGGTCGCACTAACACTGGCCGGATCGCGAGTTCAGTATGAAAAGGCCGCGCCTTTGCGCGTTGGAGTGCGACCACTAACTGCTTCGGCGTCATCTGAGAGCAACAACACTTACCAGCGCGAAGCTGCTGCTTTGACCCGCCTTCTGAGAAGAAAGAACATAGAAGCGACACCGAGCGAATCACGCAGTATTGCCGGCGCAGCTCTCGACGCAGAAATACTACTAACCGATGGAACCGTCGACGCAGGGTCGGCACAGAACGAGCTAAGGGCAGTCAACGCAGCCAGTGGCGGCGCGCCAGTCTTTATCGTCGAACAGACTGTGCCTGGCCGGCCCCGCGTTGCGCTTGAGAGTGTCAAAATCAACGGTCTCCCGCGGCGCGGCGTGCCGCTTCAAATTCAATGCCGGGTTCACGCCAATCAAATGCAGGGTCGCGAATCTCTGCTCACCATTTCTGATGCCGCGAAGGTGCAAGCCTCGACCTCTGTGCGCTGGACAGGTAATGATGAATGGCAGACGGTCGCGCTTGAGTTAGTCCCAAAAGTGGCAGGCTGGAACGATTATGTGGCGCGGATCGAAGCGCCGGCCGGGGGAGATAGCAAGTTGGTCTCGCGCCCGTTCACCTTGCCGGCCGGCGAACAGCGAATACGCGTGCTCTTTGTCGAGGGTGAACCAACCTGGGAAGCGAAATTCATTCGCCGTTCTCTGGAGCAGTCCAATCTCTTTGCCATCGATTACTTCGCTCAAGTCAGTCGCGTCGCAGCTGCCGGAGAGATTTCCAGCGGAGAAGGAAAGGACCCTTCAGTAAATGATGATGCAAGTGCGCTGCCGGCTAACCTGCGTCCGGAGGCCAAATTACATACGGTCCTGCGCAACGGGCTGAACAACTATGAGTTGCTGATCGCGGGGCCGATGTCCGGAGCGACCCTTTCTGCTTCTGAAGCTGCCAATGTGCGCGCCTGGGTCGAACGACGAGGCGGTGGTTTGATAATCCTCGGCGGCAATAGCTTTGCCGGTTCAATCGTCGCGCCCCATGGCGCGCTTTATGAGTTGATGCCGGCGGAAGCGAGCCCGCAGGGCTTTTTCCGGGAGGCCGCGTCTATGCCAATCTCCGCGGGCAGTGCAGGCAAAGAACTGAAGGACGTCGGGATTCATCTGACACCGACACGGTCAGCCGCGAACGGTATGTTGCGAGCTTACTGGGAAGCCACTCGCACGGCAGTGCCTAACAGGGTGAAGCAACTAAGCGGCGATGGCTTTCGCCTGGCGACATTGCGTCCGGGAGCCAGGGTGCTCGCGGTATCTGGGGATATCGACGCTGTCAGTGCCCTTAACGCTGATGGCTCCAATGGTTCTGACCAAACGGGCCCACCCCTAATTGCAGCGATGCGATATGGCGCCGGACAGGTGGTTGCTTTTGCTCCCGCTGATTCATGGCGCATAAGCACAGGCGCCGGCGAGAACTCAAGCGGTGCCGTGCGACCCTTCGATGCGCTGTGGCAGGGATTGGCGCTTTGGACATCGTCCCACGCCGGCCCCGCCGTCGAAATCAGTTTCAGTTCCGAGTCACCCGGGGTTAACGAACCGGTGACCGTCGAGCTACAAGTACGCGACGGTGGGTTCCAAACAGTACCGCTCGCCAGGGTGGACGCGAGTATCCATCGTCTGGCCGATGATTCCGCCGGGGCTTCAATTCCAGCAGCACGCGACCTGGCACAATCTGCGGAAGTGACTCCAGAGGACCGGAGCGCCAGCCCGGCCTTATCTAGCGAGCCTGGCTTCAGCCCGGCAGCGATGGATGGGACTGTGTGGCAGGCAGGGTTCGCGGTTCCGGCGCCGGGACGCTATCGGCTGACTGTCGATTATTCGATTCAGGGGACTGATAACAAGGAGTCATCCGGGACCTTCTGGAAGGACTTTGGCGCCGTCGCCGCATCCCTTTCATCAACCGTCTCCGTCGACACGCTCAGGCGACTTGCCAGAGAGAGTGGCGGCGACTTCTATTCAGTTGACAATCCGGACCTGTTGGCGCGGCGATTGGTCCAGCTGGGCCAAACACGCGGCCAGCGAACGGAGACTCTCGAGCTGCGCACATGGTGGCCGCTGGCGGTGATTATTGCCCTACTGCTGTCAACCGAATGGTTGCTGCGGAGATTATTGATTGAAGATTGAGAAGACCTTATCGTTTGCTTTGACACAGAGCCATGGAACAATTAGTCTTTCGCTGAAACGAAGCCTCGAGAAACGAACCAGTAAAGGTAGCAGGTCGTCTATCATTAATTGCGAGTGCATCCTTTACTCTGCAGCATTCATCCTTTCTCCCAAGCGGGTGTAACTCAATGGTAGAGTGTCAGCTTCCCAAGCTGAAAGTTGCGGGTTCGATCCCCGTCACCCGCTCCAGTTTCCCTTAAGGGAGCGTCCATGATCCGGCAGTGAAGGATCATGCGGATCGTAAGTGGAGTCGCATTATGAAAACCCTCTTGCTTTTGCCCTTTGCCCTCACGCTCGTGCCTGCGAGCCAGCAGCCAGCTCCCCAGCCAGAACCTGCTCCCGTTGCTGTCGTGGGCTTCAAGTGGATTAAGAGTCGCCAGACAATTGAGAAAGCCTCTTCCGCCGCCGTCGCTCCGGCGCCGGCGATGATTCCCGCGAATAAGGCCTTTGAACGACAACGCCGGGGCAACGATCCCGCAGGAGTAAGGGATCCAAATGGCGATACTGTCGATGGGCGCAGCGCCGCATTGGAGAAAAGCGTGCAGGAGTCGCGGTCACAAAAATCGAGTGTGGACGGCTTTGTGTACAGGGCGAAATTTCAAAACCCGAGCCAAAAAGTGATTGAGGTCTTGTTTTGGGAGTATCAGTTCATAGACTCGGCGAACCCAGCCATTATCGCGCGCCGTCAATTTTTGTGTGGGGTTAATTTGAAGTCAGGCAAGGAGAAGGAGTTGCAGGCGTTCAGTGCTTCGGGCCCGAGCGATGTAGTCAGTGTGGGGAGCCTGGCGAATAAAAACGGAACTCCGTTTCAGGAAAGAGTTGTCATCAACCGGGTCGAGTACGCGGACGGCTCAATCTGGCAGCGTAAGGATTGGAACTTCGGCGAAGTAAAATTAAGCGTAACCCACGCCCTCCAGGGACCCTGGGTACCCGATATGTGCAAGGGGCTTTGATCTTCGCCGAAACGGAGACAGTTTCAGCAAGGAGTTAATTCATGAGAAGCAAGCTGTTCATTATTGCAAGCGTAATCTTGTTGTTCGCTGGCACTGCAGTGGTGGCGCAGGACAGGGACAAGACCACGGGCAGCATCAAAGGAAAGGTCCGGGTAGAGAAGGGAACACCTGAGGGCGTTATTGTTGTACTGCGCCAGGGCGAGAAAGAGATCAGCCGCACGCCTGCCGGCAGGAAAGGCGATTTTGTGATTCCACGGATCACTCCCGGAATCTATGGCGTCAGCTTTCGCAAGCCCGGCTTGACCGTCGGATCCATCGACAACATCGAAGTGCGCGCCGGCAAAACCCGATCGCTGGGCGATGGGCTAATCCTCTCGGTTGATGACGGCTCGATCGCCTTTATTCGTGGCAGCGTGTTTACTGAGGAGGGGCGCAGTGTGGCGGGCGTACGAATTGAGTTGGGAAGGGTTTACGGTGATGGCTCAGTGAAAAAGTTGGACGCCAGAATCACGAATGAAACCGGCCAGTTTGTTTTTCGCCTGCCGCCTGACCTGGCTACTTATCGTCTATCGCTGAAAGCGGATCGCGCGCAGCCTGCCAGTCAGGATATAGAGGTTGATGGCGCGGCAGTCTATCGTCGGGCCCTGACTTTGAAACCAGTTACAAATTAAGCTCCTACGCATTCCTAAATGTCTGATCGCGAAGAATTCCTGACTGCACGGCAGCTCGCCGAAATTCTTCAGGTGAGTGAGTCAACCGTGCGTCGGCTGGCGCAGAAACGCCGCATCCCTTCCGTGCGCCTGACCCCGCGACTGATTCGCTTTCATCTTGATGCCGTCCGCGATGCGCTGGAGGTGCCGCGCGTGCGAGTGGCTGCAGATGAGCGGGTGGACGATTCGCAGATGTCGTTCGAAGATCTGCTTCTCAGTTGAGAAGGTTGTTGGAGCCTAAGTTTGTCTGACCTTCGGGGCAGGCATGCGTGAAAGGTTGACTTCGATCCAGCGGCCATCCTGTTTGACGTAAACCAGCGGGGATCGAATAGAGAATTTTCGGCCGAACGCAGGGTTCGCCACCAGGAAGCGCCGGATGGTCTGGGTGTCGCCGGTGGCTACGCGCCAGCTTCCGTCTTCGCGCACAAGATACTGCTGCACGACGATTTTGCCTTCCGCGGCGATAGGTCGCAGTACCCGCCCGTACATCACCGTATCTACCACCGCCAGATTATTGGAAACGCGGACCGTTCCCAGCTCAATACGATCAAGCTCATACATGTCGCGAGTTCTTTGCAAAGTGGAATTAAAACGCTCGCGCGAGATCCGGGCCCGCGAAGTCGATGGCAGGATTTCGTAAAGCGAGTTGTACTGGCCGGCCTTTAATTGATCGAACACTCGTTGCACCACCGCGCGAACTTCGCCGTCTGCGGACGCTGCCTTCGCAGTTTGAGGAAACGCTGCCAGCAGCGTCAGGACGAGAAAAGCGAATACTGTTGTGGCCAAATTCTTATTCTTCATAACTGTTATCAGAATCCTCGTCGCCGGTTTCAGTTGCCTTCGAAGCGGAATTCAGCCGGGCCACGCCGATGCGAAAGCCGATAAACCATACCAGAGCTCCGAGGGTAGCGATGACGAACGCCGCGTCCACATTATCGCGCCAGAGAGCGACGCTGGCCGCGATCAAAAGCACAAAGGAGAGGATGGTGCAGGCTGTTTGCAAACCTTTTCGTTACTTGACTGTTAGATTCAGCGGCAAATCAATTCTCACCGGAGCGTAGCAGACCGAATCGTCGCAGGCCTGCACGCGCACAACGAGGGGGACAACGCGGGCGCCCTTGACTGCGTCTGTGGCAGCCTGCATTGGAAGGTTGATGGCAGTTTCGTCCTCGTACACTGCCAGAGGTTTCTCGGGAGCGAAACTGAAGTTCTTTGTAACCGGCGCGGGATAGACAGGGTTCCCAAACGTGATTCCCTTACTCTCCGGGGCTTCGACTTTGGTCGGGATCAGATAGGGGAACGTCGGCGGATTCGCATTAACGTGATAGCCCTCAGAGATAACGATCCGGACGTTAGCCTGCGTCGAACCGCCGCCGGTGATTACTGTGTCCGGTACCGATAGTTTGACGACGTCCGCAGATGAAACCTGGCGCGAAATTGCAGGCGTGGCCTGAGGAGTCGCATCCGCGGGGAGATTCGTCCGGGGCGGTTCCTTATTGCCGCAGCCTGCACATATTAGTAGGAGCGCAGGTATTATCCTTTTCAGTTTGCTCATTTGCATCAAGTTCATTCCTTGGCCTTTAAGAGGTCATTCCTCACCCGCGGAATCCTTCTCGGACTTCTTAATGCCGAACTTTTCCAGACGATACTGCAAAGTACGAAACGTTAGTCCCAGCAGCTTTGCCGCCTTGGTGATGTTGTAATCGGTTTGCTGCATGGCCTGAGTAATCAAGTCTCGTTCAACTTCTTCAAAGGCTATTCCCTGGGGCGGAAGTTTGAAGGCGCCTTCAGCTGAAGGCCGCGATTCCTGACGAACCTCAAGAGGCATGTCCTCGGGCGTAATCATGTCGCCCTCGCAAAGCAGTATGGCTCGTTCGATTGCCGACTCCAGCTGCCGCACGTTACCGGGCCAACTGTAGTCGAGCATCATCCGCTTTGTTTCCGTGGTCAGACCGCGAACGAGGCGCGAGGTATTGCGCGTGTGTTTTTTCAGGAAATAGTCGATCAGCACCGGAATGTCGTCACGCCGCTCTCGCAAAGGCGGTACGTCAACCGACAACACGTTAATGCGATAGTACAGATCGTCGCGAAACCTGCCGTCGCCCACCATCGCTCGGAGGTCGCGATTGGTTGCCGCGATCACGCGCACGTCAACAGCAATCTCCCGCGTTCCCCCTACCCGGCGGATCTTATGCTCCTGCAGTGCGCGCAGCAGTTTGGCCTGAATTCCTACATCCAGCTCGGCAATTTCATCCAGGAAGAGCGAACCGCGATCTGCCACCTCAAAGAGACCTTTCTTCTCGGCATGCGCGCCCGTGAAGGATCCCTTTTCGTGGCCGAACAGTTCGGACTCCAGCAGATTTTCATTGATGGCGGCACAGTTGACAGCCTGGAACATCTCGGTCGCCCGCGGACTCTGGTTATGAATAGCGCGGGCTATCAATTCCTTGCCGGTGCCCGACTCGCCGCGAATGAGCACGGTCGAATTTGAACGGGCGACCTTCAGAATCATCTTTTTGACGGCTTCCATCTCGGGAGATGCGGATACGATCTCGACATCCAGCGCCTCCAGCTTATCGAGGGCGCGATTGATCGTTTGCAGCAGCGCATCTCGATCATATGGCTTCTGCAGATAATCGAATGCTCCCCGCCGCAAGGCTTCCTTGGCCGAGTCAATCGAACCGTGCGCCGTCAAAAGGATCACGATGATGGACGAGTCCAGTCCCAGCAAATGCTGCAATAACTCAATGCCATCCATGCCCGTCATTTTCAGGTCCGTTAATGCCAGATCGAAGCTGCGCTCTTTGGCAAACTTGATCGCGGCTTCACCAGACGCAGCCGTAGTGACGTCGTAGCCTTCGCTCGAAAGAATCATTTCCAGGATTTCGCGCTGCGACTTTTCGTCGTCAACTACCAGTATGCTCTTGCGTGCCATTCCTCAGTCTTTCTCCTTTTCCGGTTGCCGGCAATGTAATCGAGAACGTGGTACCGCTGCCAACTTTGGATTTGACGTTGATCGTCCCCCCGTGGTCATCGACAGCTTTTTTGACTATCGCCAGTCCCAGGCCTGTGCCGGTGTCTTTTGTTGAATAGTATGGCTCGAACACCTTGGAGATGTCTTCCGGAGCGATACCGCGCCCGCTATCTGTTACGTCAATGCGAGCCTGACGACCTGCATCCTCGGTGGCCAGGACGATCGAGAGCGAGCCCCCCTCGCCATCCATCGCCTGCACCGCGTTGATCACCAGGTTTGTCATCACCGAGTGCAGGGCCTCTGTATCGCCCAACACTCTCGGAATCTCATCACCTTTTTCTACTCGCGCGTTGATGCGACTTTCTGTGATTTGAGGCCCCACTATTCGCATTGCGTCCTGTGCGATCTCGTATAGATCGACCGGTTTTAACTCGAGCTCGGATGGTCGCGAGTAATTTAGAAACTCCGAGATTCTAGTGTTAATGCGCGCCACTTCGGATTTGAGCTGCCGGGCCAGGCGTGAAAAGGTCTGGCGTTTTTCCGGGTCTTCGGGAGCAAAGCTGGTACGCAGGTAATCGAGGGTCAGATTGATATAGTTAAGCGGATTACGAATCTCATGTGCAATGGCGGAAGCCAGCCGGCCAACAACGGCCGCCTTCTCCGCCTGGTGCAGTTGTGTCTCGAGCTCGCGAGTGCGACTAAGCTTCACGGTCATCTCATTGAACAGCTCGGACAGCTCGCCGATCTCGTCATGAGGATTAGCCGCCGGAACGCGAAAGCTGAAGTCTCCCATTGCCACCCTACGGGCCGCAGTGGATAGGTACTTGATAGGACGTGTGAAGCGCCAGACAACAAGGGCCGTTAGCAATGTGGTAGCCAGCAATACAGCCAACGTGTAGAGCAGTGATTGTTGCGCTTGGCGCTCCAGCAGGCTTGTTAGACTACTCGCGGATCCGAGCACCACGATCACGTACCAGCGGCCCTTATTGGTCTCAACCGGAAAATAGAAAGCCCCCGCGTCCCCAGCCCTCAAGTTCCTTGCGAGGGCCATACCGGTGGGGAGATCCGAATATGCTTCAGTAATCTGAACCGCGCTATGCAGAGGCGGCAATGGAATGTCTCCCACCTGGACGTAATGCACCGAGCCATCGGGATTTTCACGTGGTGTGTAGTCTTCATTGTTAAGACTGTCGCGAATGTTGCCGTGATCATCAACCAGCAAAACGTCCTCCACCCGCCCCGCTTTCTTGTCGAGCAGCGTTACGTTTCCCTCTTTGCGCATGTCGGTCAGATACTCGCCATTTGAAACGCTGTGTACCCCGAGAGCGACTCCCGCCATGATCGCTTGCTGTTGTTCGACGATCAGCTGGGCGTTGCTTCGCACCGCGCGCAGGTTGACGTAATACTGAACGCCCAGAGTCAGCACCAGCAACGCCGCCAGAAGTATCAGCAGGCGGACGCGAAAGCTGTGGAAGACAGTCGGTAATTTCATTTGCTTCGTCGAGGGGGAAGGCGCCCTGTGGACCAATACCATTCATTGCAGTCATGATGCCTGGACTGCCTGAAATGCCCGTATTTATGGTTGCTGCCCTTAGTTTCTGATGTTATAGTTACGGCGGTCTCAAGGCAAACTCCCCGAGGCCGCCACTTGGGAATTCTTCCCTCCTCACCGTTTGACTGAAGGTTGAAGCAAAAACTTAGGACTTTTTCGTACGCGATTTTTGAATGAACTTAACACTTCAATTTTTGGTTATCGGGAAAGGGCTCTGGCGCCCGGCACAGGCACGCGCGCCTCAACCTAAATCGTAATCGGAAGAGTGGGTTCATCAGTTGTTTGGAATTGATGAAGCCACTTTTTGTTTTCCGTAGGAATTTTTTGACAAGGAGTTGCAGATGACCCTGACACGACGTTCCCCTGGGCCGGTGTTACTGACATTGAGCCTGCTGATTCTAACGACCTTCTCCCTCTCCAGCATTGTCACTGCCAAAGGCAAGCGCCCCGCCGCCAAAGCGACTCGAGCTCGCGCGGAGCACAAGTCTCGCTCTGTGCGCAGGCGTGATGTAGCCCGTGTAAACACGCGCGGTGGGAAAATGTCGCGCGCTGAAAAGAGGCAGTTGGCAAAGCAGCGCAGTAGCCGCCGCGGCCACTTGTCCGCAAGAGAGACACGCGCCGATCGCCGGCGCTCTGCTCGTGAACAAGCTGCGTTACTAAAGAGTCTGGAACGAAGACATGGTCGCCCACTTTCGAAGCGCGAGCGACGCGCGGAGTTGGCTCGCATGGCAGCCCAGCGCCGGCGTGAGATTGAAGAAGCCAGGCGTCGCGCTGAAGCAGCCCGTCAGGCAGCGATTGCCCGCCAACGCGCGCTTGACGAAAGCATGCGCAACGAAGCGATGACGAACATCGCCAGCGACAGCACCGTCGGTGAGGACATGGAAGTGCGCAAAGCCGCTGTCGAGGCTCTGGGCCGCCATGCCGGTACTGTGGTGGTAATGGATCCGACCACTGGTCGCGTGTACACAGTTGTGAATCAGGAATGGGCTCTGCGACGCGGCTTTAAGCCCTGCTCCACCATCAAGCTGGTTACGGGTGTGGCCGGATTGTGTGAGAACGTTATTCAGCCCACCGCCGCGGTTAGCGACACCGGTAGATACCGGCTCGATTTAACAGATGCGCTGGCTTATTCCAACAACACTTATTTCCAGTCGATCGGCGGTCGCGTAGGTTTTGACAAGATCGTTTCCTATGCACGTGAGATGGGTCTGGGCGAGCGGACAGGGATCAACTACGCAAATGAATCGCCCGGTCGCGTGCCGCTATTCAAGACCGGATTTGCAGTCAACCGAATGTGCTCGCACGGCGATGACTTTGAAGTGACGCCAATTCAGCTGGCCACTCTGGTTTCGGCGATGGCAAATGGTGGCAAGTTGCTGGTGCCTCATGTGCCGCGGACGCCACAGGAAGACTTACGCTTCAAAGCCAGTACGCGTCGCCAGATCAATGTTAATGATGACGCCTGGCGTCGTATGGTTCCAGGGATGATTGGCGCGGTCAACTACGGCTCGGGTAAGAAAGCTTACCGCCCTGAACAGACCGTAGCGGGAAAAACAGGCACGTGCATCGGCCAGGGAAGCTGGCTGGGCTTGTTTACCTCTTATGCCCCGGTAGCCAATCCCCGTCTCGCGGTGGTGGTGGTGACGCGTGGGTCAGACGCTCGCCAGCATTTGCCCGCCGCCGTAGCCGGCAGCATTTATCGCGCTCTCAGTGGCAGGTTCGGTACGCCGATAAATCTGCAGATAGCAACTACCCCAGACGCTGAGTCGCCGGATCGTAAGGGCAACCGCAAAGCGGCAGCGCTGAACGAAGAAGCTGCGGAAGCTGCAGCGGCAGAGGCGGAAGAGACCAGTGATACCACGGCGGAGAACGGCACGGTCGCCTCTCCGGAAGCAGGCAATGCATCACCGATCAGGCCGGTGACTGAATCGCCGCGCGTTAAGACCACTATAATGCCGTTCCCCAGCAGGAAGAACGAGAGCACACCGGCGCCGGCAAAGTCAGGCGTTCCCGCCGCGCCGAAGCCGCAGGTCGATGATCGTCCACGGCGGACAACGCCGAGCCAACCCTAAAAAGTCAGCCAATTCTGGCATATCCCGCGAGTGCCGAACTATCGTAATTACCTTGCGATAGCTCGGCGCTTTCGCTTTTACCACACACCTCACAAGCCAATGACCGGGGCTTTTAATTGGTTTTTCATTCTGAAGTTTTTGCATTCTTCGATCTTTTCTGGTCACTCGTCTTTGATACACCTTTACATACTTGACACTCAGGTGTTTCTTGCATGATTATTGCCGCGATTTCGCTCCAGGTTAGTGCGTGACTTTGGCGGCCTTCGAGGCGTTTCCGGGCACGGCAACTGCCGTGCACCGTGGTGCATCTTAGCTTGGCGACGCTCTCCCGCGTTGAACCCCCGTCGGCTTGGACGAGTCTTACGAAGCAAAGGATTGGGAGGATCGGAAGAACCAATGAAATATACGATCAGATTAGTCATACTCGCCGCGATGCTGGCGCTGACTTTACCTGCATTGACTCAAGCGCAGACTGGCAACGGGTCAGCGGGCGAGTGCACTGACGAGACAAAAGGTAAGCTATATACAGAGTATTACGAGAACCGAAAAGGCAAGACGGCGGAACATCCAAACGGCGATCAGAACGTCGCTTACGATGCTGCGAAAAAATATCTCGCCGCCTGTCCGAACGCAGATGACACCGACCAGTACGCGAAGGTATTGAAGAAGTTCGTTGCCAGTTATGAACTCGAGACACGCCGGGGCGACTTCCTGACCGCCTTTGATAAGAAGAATTATCAGGAGGTAATGAAGCTCGGAAAGAGCGTTCTTAATGACGACCCCAATTACGTTAGAGCCTATCTATTGCTGGGCAACATCGGCTATCTCGCCTCAATCGGTGGCAACAACTCGCTGAACGCCGAGTCCGCCAACTATGCCCGAAAAGCTATTGAGATGTTGGAGGCAGGAAAGACTGCGGATGATTGGCGACCCTTTTTGAATAAGGACGACGCGCTGGCATGGTTAAACTATTCGCTGGGCAAGACCACGCCTAACCTGACCGATTCCATACCGTACTTGCTAAAAGGCGCCCGTTACGAGAGTGTCTTGAAAAAGGATCCGCGCACCTTTATCGGCATAGAACAAGCCTATGAAAACGGGCCCTACGCCAAGCTATCTGAGGATTACAAGCAGTACACCGGCAAGGCTGAGAGTCCGGAGCAAAAGCTTGCGCTGGAGAATATCAATCAAATAGTGGATCGCATGCTTGATGGTTATGCGCGAGCTATTGCATTGGCGGGAAATGATCCCAAACACCAGGCGAACAAGGCCCTGTGGACGGAAAATATGACCGAATGGTACAAGTTCCGCCATAACAAGGAGGTCACCGGCATGACTGAGTTCGTTGCTGGAATCTTGACCAAGCCCTTGCCCGATGTGCCGACGCCGATCACCACGTTGCCATCCGCGCCGGCAAGCGGCTCGGCCGCTGCGGGAACTGCGCCGGCAGGAACTACGGGCGGAACCGCGCCGCTGGCCACCCAACCCAAGCAGGGAGCAGCTACTGGCGAGCCAATGCAGCCAGTGAACAAGACCACCACCACTCCGAAGACCACGCCGGCGACAAGCCAGGCGAAGCCCAAACCAAGGTCGAACCACCGTCGTAAGTAACGACCAACCGGTTCTCGACGATATCCCAACGCCGAAGGCACCCGTCGTAGTTTCGACGATGCCTTCGGCGTTTTGTTACAATTGCTCCACTGTGAATGATCACTCTCCTGCGAATCTGGACTCCCTGGAGGAAATCCTTGAATACCGTTTTGCCGATCGAGATTTGCTCGAACGGGCCCTAACCCATCGCTCATGGGCGCACGAACAAGTATCGCCCGGCTCCCAGGAAGAGGCGCGTCGCCTGCACAACGAGGCGTTCGAGTTTCTGGGCGACTCGGTGCTGGGCCTGATTGTTGCCGATCACCTTTTCCAGTCGAATCCAGACGCAACTGAAGGCGAGTTGTCTCGTATGAAGCACCGTTTGGTCAGTGCGGCAACCTTGGCCAACGCATCGCTGCGAATGGGATTAGGCGAGTTCGTGCGTTTTGGACGAGGCGAGGAGCGGAGCGGCGGCAGCCGCAAGCGCGCGTTGCTGGCAGATGTGTTTGAAGCCATCACAGGCGCGATTTTTCTGGAAGGCGGACTGGTAGCGGCTACTCGCTTTGTTCAACTTGCGCTGGCCGAGGAGTTGGCGCATTCCGATCCCGAGTCGGCCGCCGCGGCCGATCACAAGACGTTGTTACAGGAGAAACTACAGGCGTTGAAAGAGCCTGGCCCGCAGTACACAGTGGTCGAAACCCTCGGCCCGCCTCATCGGCGGATTTTTCATGTGGAAGTTAAATGGACTGGCGGGAAGGTGCTGGGCGAGGGCCGCACAATAAAGGCTGCTGAAGCAGTAGCGGCTCGATTGGCGCTGGAGAAAATGGGACGAGACTCTGAGGACACGGCCAGTACCAGCGTTGTTTAAACCCGTTCGCATGTTGGATCAGCGCGAAGGCGGGTAACTTGACCGTTATGCGCGCAAGCATCTAGGATGTTGATGCTAAGCGCATCATAAGGATGAATTGATGACCTCTGGCACTACTGGCTCAACCACAAAAGCTATTGTCGACGAAAAGGCCGCAACCGTGGCTCCTCAAGCCGTGGCCCCTAACGGACGAGAGCGGCGACTGGGGCTCGAAACCGAGATGCATGGCCCGCGAAAGACCTGGCTGCGCGAGTATTTTGAGTCCGCGGTAGTCACCGTGATCATGGCGCTGTTTGGTATGACCTTCGTGGTGCAGGCAGTGAAGGTCCCGACAGGTTCCATGCAGAATACGATTACCATCGGCGATCACCTCCTGGTCAATAAATTCATCTTCGCTCCCGGTCCGCCGCTTCCTTTTTTACCGCAAAGGGAAGTCAGGCGAGGCGACATAATAGTTTTCAAGTACCCGGGCAATCCCACAGACCCGGAAGACGACCGGCGGCCAGACAATACGCCGTACAAGACAAATTACGTGAAGCGCGTGATTGGTTTGCCTGGTGACCGCATCGAGGTCCGAGGAACGAAGGTCCTGGTGAATGGACAAGTTTTGCCCGAACATGTAGTGACTGCCGAAGACCCGGGCTACGGCGCGCCGGCGGAAGATCCGCGGCACAATGCTCCGCTGCGCATTGTGGACACGCCCCCGGCCGAGGGTACGGGCCCATCTACTGCCTACTACAGTCCCCGGACCCGTCGCGCTGCTGAAGAGAACCTTTCGCCCTCGATCTATCCGGACTTTCATTATGCCGTCAACGGCAAAGCGGACACGGTTCCGGCCGGTTCCTATTTCGTAATGGGTGACAACCGCGACAATAGTCAGGACAGCCGCCGTTGGGGTTTTGTGCCGCGTGAACTTGTCATTGGCCGGGCCATGTTCGTTTACTGGTCTTACGACGAAAGCGCACCCTCAACTGGCAATCCGCTCGCTGACTTCTTTACCAACACTCGGTGGAGCCGCACCGGCACCATGGTTAAGTAATCCAACTGTTTGGAGCAGCCCGATCGACCCGCCAAGCCTTCTACGCAATGCTTCTCGATAACTGAGTCATCAAACTCGATTCGCCCTGCTTGGTATTGGCAGGCTGGCCTGCGTCTTGCTGTCGCTCGGTCCCGCTGGGGATTCTGTTGTATAAGCGAACGGGGGAGAGAGGGTTTATGTCTGTAAAGTGGGATTTGGGCGGCCTGAAGTGGAAAACACTGGCGCAACGTGCCTGGACTAAGATTAATCAGGATGATGTGTTAGGCCGCTCCGCACAGCTTTCCTACTATTTCCTGCTCGCGCTTTTTCCGCTGCTACTGTTCCTCATGACCTTGCTGGGATATTTTGCGGAGGCCGGCTCGCAGCTCCGCAACAGTCTCCTCCGTTATCTCAGCACCGTGATGCCGTATTCCGCGCTACAACTTGTTCAGACTACGTTGGATGAAGTGAGCAAAGCACGCGGGGGCGGCAAGCTGTCTTTCGGCATACTAGCTGCGCTTTGGGCGGCCTCAAACGGGATGGGGGCAATCAGCGAGACGCTGAACATTGCCTACGATGTAAAGGAGACCCGTTCCTGGTGGAAGGTACGCCTCATCTCAGTGGGCTTAACCGTTGGCCTCGCGCTGCTAATTATTTCGGCGCTGGTGATTGTTTTGTTGGGTGGGCGGATTGCTGATTCCGTGGCGGCCGCCAGCGGATTTGGCGCAGTGTTTATCATCACCTGGAAGATCCTCCAGTGGCCAATTGCCCTGGCATTTCTGTTTACTACCTTTGCGCTGATCTATTACTTCGCGCCCAACCTGCCGAACCCAAAGTGGCAATGGATAACCCCTGGATCATTAGCCGCAGTAGTCCTTTGGCTATTAGTCTCTCTTGGACTAAGGGCCTACCTGCATTTCTTCGACTCATACAGCGCCACCTACGGCTCCCTGGGCGCGTTGATTATTCTGATGTTGTGGTTTTACTTAACCGGCGCGGCAATTTTGATTGGCGGGGAGATCAACTCGGAAATCGAACACGCGGCGCGCCGGGCAAGCAAGTGAGGCTTGCTTAAAATAAGAAGAGCATCAGCAAACAACCATGCCGATGCTCATCGCTGATATATGCGCTCAAGGGCGCGGTGAACTGGAAACGTCCGAGGAATTATTTGTAGCGGTAGGTAATTCGTCCGCGGCTCAGGTCATAAGGTGACATTTCCACGCTTACGCGGTCTCCCACCAGAATCCTGATGCGGTTCTTTCGCATCTTCCCTGAAATTGCCGCCAGCACTACGTGCTCAGTATTGTCGAGCTGCACTTTAAAAAATGCGTTGGGCTGCTTGTCGATTATGGTGCCCTCGGCCGGAATCAAATCGTCTCTTGCCAATTAGTTTCTCCTCTTAAGTTGGGGCTAGTGGACCGCCACCGCAAAGTTCCGGGCAAGAAACGCAAAGTTGATACTTCACGTTCCTCTCCCTTCCTCGTGCTAAGACGGTCCCCAGAGTTCGTTTACCGAAATACTTACCGGCTCGCGCGTCGTGGCCGAAATGAACGAACTGAACTGCTGGCGCGGCGGAACTGATTATATGCCTTGCCGGGTGCCGGAGTGGCACTCTTAGTGCCGCCGAAACCTGGCAATATGACTCGCTCCACTGGCTGTCCTGTCAGACGCTCGATAGCCCGCATGGATAACTCGTCAACGGGTGTCACGATGGTAATAGCCTTACCTTGATTGCCGGCTCGTCCGGTGCGACCAATTCGATGCACGTAGTCTTCCGGGGCTGCGGGTACGTCATAATTTATCACATGAGAAATGACATCGACGTCTATACCGCGGGCTGCGATGTCTGTGGCCACCAGCACCCTCGTTCGTCCATCACGGAATCCACGCAGTGCAGCTTCACGTTGCGGCTGGGTCCGGTCGGCGTGAATGCGATTCACACTATGATCTCGGGCTTCGAGAATGTGCGAAAGGCGTTCCGCCCCACGGCGTGTTCTGGTAAAGACCAGCACACGGTCAAAGCGCTCGCGCTCAAGCAAATCAAGTAACAAAGCGGTCTTGGACTCCTGCGCCACTGGATAAGCAGTCTGCTTGACCAGTATCGGGGCCTGACCACGCGTGCTGACTTCGATCATCTTCGGCGACTTCATTGTAGTGCGGGCCAAACGCTCGATTTCCGACGACATAGTCGCGGAGAAGAGCAGCGTCTGTCGCTTTGCCGGCACCATTGAGAGCACGCGGCGAATTGCCGGTAAGAACCCCATGTCCAGCATGCGGTCCGCTTCGTCCAGCACCAACACTTCCACAGTAGAAAGATCGATTGCATTACGCTCTGTCAGATCCAGCAAACGGCCGGGCGTGGCAATAACCACGGTCGGACGACGGTGCAACTCGGTGATCTGGGTGCGTATGTTTGCTCCACCAATTAACGTCACGCTGCGATTCGCTTTGACGGGATTAAGCTCCCGATAATTTTTTTCAATCTGCGCCGCGAGCTCGCGCGTTGGCGCCAGCACGAGGACACGCACACCGGGTCGCGGTGACGCTTTGGCGGGTGCGGTGCCTCCCTGGTTGGAGGATGTAATCCTTTGAATTATGGGAAGTAGAAATGCGGCAGTTTTGCCTGTGCCGGTTTCGGCGCAGCCGATCAAGTCTTCGCCGCGCAGGACGACAGGGATCGCCTGTTCCTGGATCGGGGTTGGTTCGGTGTATCCGAGAGACTCGCAGCTTCGCACTTGCGCGGGCGCCAGTCCCAGTTGAGAAAAATTCATAAACTCCTTCAATTGCGCGACGGTCTTGCTTAAGATCATCGCATTGTTTCTTACCGTGAGAACTCCGGGTCTCTGTGGCGCCTTGTTGAAGGTCACCACAGAGATTGTCCGGGGACTCAAAGACAGTCGCTTACCACCTGGGTTCGCGATTGCCGCTATAGCCACCACCGCCACCGCCGCCGCCGCTACGATTCCCACCGTAACCGCCACCGCCGCCGCGACCGCCGCCACCACCACCAAAGCCGCCACGACCGCCGCCGCCGCCGGCGCGATTCTCGCGCGGCTTGGCTTCATTGACGGTCAGACTGCGTCCATTGACTTCCTTGCCATTGAACTGTTCGATGGCCTTTGCAGCTTCTTCCTGGCTGGACATTTCGACGAAGCCAAAGCCGCGCGAACGCCCCGTGTCGCGGTCTTCCACGACGCTCGCCGATTCGACCGTGCCGGCCTGCGCAAATAATTCTTGCAGATCCTGGCTGGAGGTCGTAAACGCGAGATTTCCTACGTAAAGTTTGTTTGTCATATACAGATGTACCTTTCCCCTCGGGGGGACTGAAAAGAAGCTGCGAATCGGATTGGCTTCGGTCGAACGGTAGGAGCGAAGGAGCCGGGTTTCGGATGCTCTATTTGAGCGGCTTCTGAAGTTGAATACTAGCCTGCTCTCGAACTATCCAAAACGCCAGCGCTAATTCTTTGTGCGCGGGGCGCATCACCGTCGATGCGCGAGAGAAGGATTAACCGGGCCTATGATGCACTAATAACATACTTAGTTGCAAGGCTAGGAGCAGGTTGGCCTCAACAAGGGATGGTTAAGCACTTACCAGAGAGGGACTTAAGAACTCTGCTGATGGTGACAGAAAGTGGCTCAGGCCGCTTCCGGCCCCACGGGCAATAGATAATCGAGCAAGTGCCCTAGCTGCTCATAGTCATGTAGTCTCGTCACGTACTCATTGCGGCGAATGCCCACCTCCATCATGGGATATGGGTCGACCGTGTCTTCACGAGTTACGATGACCACCGGTACCGTGCCCAACTGTGCTTGCTTAACTATCTGCCGTGCGGCCACGAGTTCGTACAACAAAGGCACATCCAGATCCACCATCACCAGGTCCGGATGGGCGTACCGCGCGCACTTTACGGCGTCCTGTCCGTTGTCGGTGTCAATCAGTCGATATCCGTTTAGAACCAGGACCTGCCTCAGTTCGCGCCGCACATCTTCCTGATCCTCCACCAATAACACGAGGGGGTTGCTCAGATTGCTCAACCGGCGGGCCGGCCGGCCAGGAGTAAACTCGTGCACGCTGGCGCTTATTGGATTAGCAGACATAATGAACTCTCTTGGGTTATCGGGCCGGGGCAATAGAATTCTAAACCTCGGCCCCGCTATGCTATTAGAAGCGAGGCACGTACTCTGTTGAAATTCGAGGCTACCTCGTCTAAGTCTTTTGAAGTTCAGCTAGGCGCCGGAGAATCGCGCAGTCCAGCTCTCAGCGCGGGCGGGGCTGTCTCCTCTATGGGGACGGTGAAGGTAGGATAGCAGACGTCAACTGGGGCGTCTGTGCGCTGTCGCACATAGCCCGCACGATACAGAGTGAGCTAATTAAAGGCCGAATCGTGGCCCTAAAAGGCTGCTGGACGTCTGGCGGGGTGGGCGGAGTTGGCGAAAGTGCCAAAGAAGAAAGGCGGCCATTACAGCCGCCTTCCGTGGTTGAAACCTGGATCAGGCCTATTCCTTTTCGTTCTTCAGAATCTGGCCATCAACTGCGCTTACCCACACGTATCTGGTACTGCTCTTATCTCCCTCGGTGGTAATGATAACGAGGTGGTAAAACACCGGGCCCTCCCTGTCGCGACCCAGGCTACAAGCCAACACTTTGCCCGGGAACTGGCTGGTAGCGATTTGAATGGCTCGATCCATGGAGATGCTGGCGCCCTGAGTCATTTCGACCTGCCTGCGGGAACGGTCTTCGCGTCCTGCGTCGGTCATGTTCTTGCTCCGGCGCAGCTCGAGCTCCTTGCCCTGAGATTTAGCCCAGTCCTCACGTTCCTTGAACGCTTCTCTGTAGCGCTCTTTGGTTTTCTCTTTATCCTGTTGCCAATCGTTTACGCTGAAATGCATTTCCACGGTAATACGCTTGGAAATGGGTTGGCCATCCTTCGTGTACGGCTGAAACCGCCACTGGCGAAGGGCCGCGACTGCGTTGGCGTCGAGCGAAGGGAAAAGAGGCTTCGTGACTTGAATGTCCTGGGGCAGCCCATTGGGATCGACTGTCACTGCCAGAAGCACGGTTCCCTCAATATTTCTGGCGCGAGCGTCTTCCGAATATTCAGGTTCTACACGGTATGTGCCATGACCTTCCACGCCGTTCTCAAAGTGTCGCTGTAACTCGGTGAGTCTTTCCCTCGCTTCCTGCATTTCCTTATCAGTCTCAGGCCGTCCCTTGTCCATCAGCGCCATCGCCTCCTGGAGTTCTCGCAGCCGGGCCTCGTTCCCGGGACGGTTGCGGTCTAGCTGGGCTATTGCTTCCTGCACCCCGCCCATGCGCTCCTTCGTGTATAGCTTTTCCATTTCAGCCAGCTTCTGTTTTGCCTCCCTCATCCGGGCTTCATCACCGGGATATGTGGATTCAATCTCAGCCAGCACCTCCTGCATCTCCCTCATCTTCGTCTCAGTCACCTGGGATCGAATAGCCTCTTCTTCCACGCGAACTTTCGTCGCTGCCTCATGCAGCTCGCGCTCGAGGTTTCGCATAGCTTCAAGCTCCGCTCCCCGCAGGTTTGGGTTCCGCCGTAGTTTCTCCTGCAACTCCTTCTCTTTGCGTTGCCACTCTTCACGCGCTTTCTGCAACTTTTCATTTACCTCGCGGACTTGGACCCGTTCCTGACCGTTGAGCTCGAAACGGAGCGCAAATGATGCCGCAGCCACGCAGGGCGTTATGAGAAGCAATGACGCGGCGATTAACAAAAGTGTGCGACGACGGGCACTAAGCTTTGGTCTCCTGAGTAATGACATAATGCGTACCTCCAAAATGTCGGCATCGGTGATGCCTATGGTTGTATCCGCAGCCAGGCGGCCCGCCAGCGGCTCCGAGCCAATCAATCTAACCAGCGCACGGGCATAAACCTCCGGCCGCAACAGCTCTTTCGCGATCATTTCATCGCAGCAGAGTTCCCGTGTCTGCTTGATGCGACGTCGCAATAGAGCTGCCGCCGGATGAAATGCCAGGGGCAGGAAGATGAGTTCGTAAAGCAGGTTAAGCACGTAATCGCGACGCGCGACGTGCACCATTTCATGACCCACCGCTGACGCCAGGAGGTCGGTATCGGATTCACGCAGTAACTGTTCCGGCAGGATAATCAGCGGCTGGAAAACTCCGGCGGTAATAGGCACCGCTACCCCTGGGGAGCAAACGACGCGGACGTTAGTGACGCCAATGGCTGTCTGGCATTGTTTGATAATTGCTTCAACTGGTGCGGGAAAGGGAACGGAGTAAACGCCGCGAACGATAGATCTCGTTCTGAGCCAGGCCTGGAATAGTTTGGCACTCCGATACAAGAAGAAGAGTAAGTAAAACCCGGCCAATCCAGTCCCGATCTTTTCGCTCAGGTGAATCGGAGAAACTGAGGGACTTGAGGGAAACATCGAACGAGTTCGTTCTGCGCTCTCAACGGCGGGTCGAGACTGAGTAAGCGGAGCCGTGGGTGCGAAAACGTCTCCTGTTCGGAACGGCCCAGTTGAACCGATTGAAACGTTGCTAGACTGCGCCGGCGTCCGCGGTCGCGAAACAGAAGTCACTCCGAGCAGACGCACGCAACTCATTAGCGGCAAACCCAGCGATAAAATTAGGGCTGCTACCCAAAGGCTGTGGCGACACCAGGCGGTAGTTCCTCGCAGCAGCCACGCCCCAACCGCGGTGAACGCGCTCACCGCTGCAATCTGCCAGGCAGCATTCAAGAGGAAAGTAAGTAGTAATTGAGTCGGCGTTCTCATTTCTTTTCTTCGCTGGTTTCTTCCAGAAGTTTATGCAGGCGCGCCAGCTTCTGTGGTGTCAGGTGCTTGGTCTCTACCAGACTCATGACCAGGCTCTCCGCCGAGCCACCGAACAAGCGCTCGACTATGTCGCCCATGTGCTGGCCGAGGACCTGGCTGCGGCTGACTACCGGCTTGTAGAAGTAGGCCCGGTCTTTCAGGGTCCGCTTCACTTTGCCCTTACGCTGAAGGATGTTGAGCATGGTTTGCACCGTGGTGTAGGCCAATTCACGCGCCAGGTGCTGCTGAACGGTCTGTACGTTGGCCGGCCCAGTCTCCCAGAGGACATGCATGATCTCGAGCTCGAGTGGAGTTAAGTGCTCGCTTTTTTGTCGCGCCATCAGTTCTGACTCCTAAAGGCTTAGGACTATAAACCCGGCTGGCGGAAAAAGTCAACTAATTCTTTAGGAGTCGAACCATGAAGAGGACGGGCGTGGCACAAGAGGACAGAAGACGCGGTCCTATTGTGAATTTCAGTGAAATATTGAAAATGAACAGGTGCCCAGCGACAACCGACACTCGACGAAAACAAAAACCCGCGCTGCAGCCCTCTTCGCCAAACCAAACCGGGGACTGCTACTGGATCTTACGATCTTTGTGGCCAATGTTTTCCTGATGCGTTTGCTGACGGGACTCTTCATAGATCTGTTCCGCCAGGTTTCAGCCGAAAACCCTATGGCCAAGCTGGCGCTCGGACTCGCATGCTTGGGGATGTGGATCTTACCGGCTCTGGGCGCGGTGTTGAAACGATGGCATTTTCACCAGAGACTTAAAGCCCAGGGAGATACAGGTGAGTCGGCAGAGGCTAAGTTAAGCGGCGGGCTAGCCGGCTGTCTTTTCAATCCACTCTTCTATTTCTGTTTGAACCTGGTGATCATGTCGGCAATTCTTACGGGCCTGGGCGATGTTATTTTCGGAAAAGCCTTACTCAACAACGGCCCGCTTTTTATTTCACTAGTCATTGCGGGACTGGTGTTCACGATCATTCAAACCTACCTCATCTATCGCTATTTTTCTCCCCCGAAGAAACCGCCTCAATCGAAGTTCTTGCGCAGCCCGCAAAGCGAAGCTCTTGGCGACATCTGCCTTTTTCTGAACATGATTCTGTTTCAGGTAGTCTGGAACTTGTTGACCTTTGCCCCGCTGGGCCGTCCTTCGAGCTTTCTGGAATTTGCCGGCAGACTTTTCTTTCTCAGTTTTGTCGCCTTGCTTATCTACTTTCCACCACGAATGTTCTATCTGGCGGAAGATATCAATCGTCCGCGCACCTGGCTGACGATGCTGCTGGCTAATTCGCCGGTAATCTTGCGCGTTCTATTGGGAGCGGATTCAGATTTTCAGATTTGAGCCAGTAACCAACCGCAGATTATCCAGGTTACACGCATCTCGAATCCCCGAAGAATTTGTGGCTGCGCAACGATAGGCAGTTGACGGTGATTCTGAATCCCGCCCGGCTATGTTTGAATCGGTGAAATCTGTGTAGTCTTAGGACAAAAATAGGCCGATTAGCCGCGCCCAGCGTGAAATACCAGTAAAAGGAACCTCGGTCTTTCGCCAGGCTAAACCGAAGGCCGCGATAATTCTTTTCAACGTTTTCATGCTGACGGAAGTATAGGTAAGTGGGAAGTAAAGAACTTGCAAAGGTGCCGAGTGGGGCTCACGACATGGCTTTGGCCTGGGAAATAGAGTTGCCGGTGAACGCCCTGACTCAAAATCAGTCTTCACTTACTTGTTTTGTTGAACGTGCTGCCGCCGGTGATAGGGCGGCCTTCGAGCAGATCATGATTCATTCCCAGCAGAGAGTTATGGCGATGACGTGGCGGATGTTAGGCAACGAAGCCGACGCCCGGGATGCTACGCAGGAAGTGTTTCTCAGGGTTTACAAATACCTCAGACGCTTCAAGCAGAATCAGGACTTCTTTGCCTGGCTCTATGGCATTACGGTCAATGTCTGCCGGGACGCCGCGAAGAAACGCCAGCAGCACAGCGACCGGTTCATGTCGTTCAGCGAGGGAGCCGATGAAGGGGCCTTTGAGGTGGCCTCGGGGCAGGAGAATGCCGATGACGCTCTCATACACACCCAACAGAAGGAGTTGATCGCGAGGGCGATGGCCACGCTGCCGCACAGGGAGCGGGCGTCGATTGTGCTGCGGGACGCCGAGGGACTCTCAACGGAAGAAGTAGCGCGCATCATGAAATCCAGTGCCAGCACCGTGCGATCGCAAATCAGCTCAGCCCGCAAGAAGATCAAGATCTATTGCGAACAGTATCTGAAGAGAAGAGGAGCGGAACAATCTCATGAACTGTAAAGACATCCAGGAATTGCTGCCGCTCTATGTGGGCCACGATCTGCCGGCCAAACGCGCGAGCGTGGTCGCAACCCATCTGCAGTCATGTGTTCATTGTGCAGGCCTCGAAGGTGAATATCGCGAGAGTCGGCAGTTACTGCAATTGTTCACCCCGCCGCCGTTCAGCCAAGGTGTCTATGAGGGAATTCGCGGGCGCGTGTTGCGCCAGATAGAAAAAGAATCCAGCGCGGCCCCTTTGCCCCAACTATTCAGCAGCCTGTTCCAACACCGACTCGGTTGGGCGTTTGCGACGGCGCTGCTGCTGGCTGTCTCTGGATTCGCTTTTTACTTTATCGCCAACAGGCAAGAGCAGCCGCAGATCACCGTCATCAAACCTACGTTAAATGGGACGCTGGGAAACGAACAACCCGGGGCTGGACCGCATGGTCCAACACTGGCCGCGACCCCTCCGCTTCCCGACCAGATCCCGGCCCCTCCCTTTGAAAGAATTACCAGGAACGCGGGCCCGCACAAAGCTGTTACTCATCAACCTCAGAGAATAAAAGCTGCGGTCGCATCTGCCAACCGCGGAGACTTTGTCACGGTGAATTCGCCGGACGTTGGAGTGATGACCACCGAAGCCTCAGCGAACATTCACAATCTAACTAAGCCGGAGACTATCCCGGCCGGCGATTCAACGAGTGCAGAAAAGATTCTGAGGGTGGAAATTCAGACAAAGGATCGAAACATACGCATCATCTGGTTTTCCCATCAACCCACTAAACAAGATTTTCCAAATAAATCTTCTGAAGGTATCTAGGAGGTACGTTCTCATGCTCAAAACTACTAAGAATGTTCTGACAGCAATCGTTTTGGTACTGGTTTTTATCTCGGGGTCATACGCGCAGCAGCCCGCCTCAGGGGCGACGCCGGCGAACGACAATTTCGTCACGGAAAAGGGCTTCAAGAGTAAAGTCTTCGAGGTTAAATACCGCGACGCTAACAGTCTCGCCAGCGTGCTGAAGCAACTCGGCAGCGGCTTCAAAGGAGCGTCGATTTCGGCGAACTCTGAATTTAAGACTCTGACAGTTCGCGACTTTCCCGAAAACGTTGCCACCATGGAAGAGGCCCTCAAGCGGCTGGACACGCCCGCCGCGCCGCGCCCGAACATCGAGCTGCACATGCACGTGCTCGTAGCCTCTAACACGAGCAGCAACACGGGCGGCGTGATCGCACAGATCCCCGCCGAACTGAAAGACGTGCTCACGCAGTTGCGCGAAACCCTTAGCTATCGGAATTATGAGCTCGCTACGTCGGTCGTCCAGCGCCTCACGGAGACGCAACGAGGCCTGCGCGGCAAGGGCACGGCGGAGATTTCCCAGTCGTCGACTTCGACTGGAAACGTGACGCTGCCCTACGAATATTTCATAAATTCAGTAACGCTCACCTCGACTTCGACAGGTACTCCCACAATTCAGATCGGTGAGTTCGCATTCACTACGGGTTTGACGTCCCAGACTATGGACAATCGCACCCAGGTGCAGACTGCCCTTAACCTGCGCGATGGCGAAAAGGTGGTAGTGGGTACAGCCACCTTCGGAGACCGTGCTTTGATCGTTGTCCTGACTGCGAAACTACTCAACTAAAGGAACGAGCCACAGATAAACACGGATTCACACAGATACATGGAGACAGCAGAATAGTTTTTGGTCCGGCTGAGATAATAAGAACTTGCGCGAGCAGCTCTCTTATCTAACGTTTCCTGTTCTATCTAATCCGTGTCCATCCGTGTTCATCTGTGGCTGGTATTTGGTTCCCCGAGCTCAACCCCGCCATTTCTGCCAGGGCGGCGCCGAATCACTTCCACAGCCGTCAGGCAGATCGCCACCCAGGCCAGCCCTTCGGCTATAGCTCCCAGCACGTCACTTAGATAGTGGGCGCCGAGGTAAATGCGACTGAAGCCCACCAGCATAATCATGAAGGCGGCCGTGACAATCGCCAGGAGACGCCCAGACCAGGCCTTCAAGCTCCAAACTGCGAAGACGCACAACGCGCCGTAGAAACAGGTCGCCGCCATCGTATGGCCACTGGGAAAACTGTGGCTGGTTAACGTCAGGATGGGATTCTCAAGACTGGGGCGCGAACGCAGGAAGACATTCTTCAGGATTACGTTTAGCAATCCACCGCCAGCCACGGAAAGAACCAGAGCTAAAGCCTGCGATCGGTACTTGTGTCTCATTAGATAAAGAAAAACGAGCGTGGTGATGATTGTAATTCCAATCGTCCCATGAAGATGAGTGACGATTAGTAAGGTCCTGGTGGTCCATGGGTGCCAATGTGCATAAAGCCAGGCAGAGAAATTCGCGTCCACTACGATTATGTGATCTTTGGTTACCACATCTTCGGCTATCGCGGCAAAGAGCCAGGTGGCGCCGATGAGAATTAACGCCCCGATCGTGAGATGGAGCCCCAGGTAGCCTTCCGGCGAAAGGCGTGCTTTTAAGAACGCGATCTGCCTGGGGTAACGTTCACCAAGAATGCTGAGTCGGGGAATAAAGCGAGGGCTCACAGATGAATTACCTTGTGAAAGTTTGTAGGGGCGTCACTCCGTGGGCGCCCCTTTTTTAGCCGCGGATTTCCGCGGAGACCCGCGGATAAGATAAGACTTTGTCGGTAAGGCCTGCGTTAGCGGGGAGTAATGATTAAATCCCGCGCTGTTTGGTGGGCCAACCACGCGCTCGCAGCGACACTCACCTCGTGTTGCAGATCCGCGTTTAATCCGCGCAAATCCGCGGCTCAAAAAGGGGCGCCCACGGAGGGGCGCCCCTACAAAGTTACTTCACCTCTTCTTCGCAGTTTTTCTGGAGGCTGATTTCGCCGCGAGTTTTTTAGGACGTGTGGTTCGCTTGCTTTGTTTCTTTGCCCCGGCCAATTCCTCCAACAGTTCGGAGAAATCGAAGCCAAACAGTTCTTTGATCTTCGTAGTTAGGGCGGGCATCAGAAAGCTCTGGCCAACGGTAGAGAGCTCGTCGACGATACCGTCGGCGAATGCGGCGACCTTCGACCGACTTTTCGACCCGTGCGTGGTCTGGTGCGCAAACCCGAGCGTGTAGCCCAGGGCAAAGCCTGCTGAAAGCGCGCCCAGACTCCACACTAGTGGCTCGTTCTGAAACTGCTGGCGAAAATCGAGCACGCCGCTGACGGACTCTTTCACGGTTTCTACCTGGGTCGTCACTGTGTCTTTGAGTTGTTCGACAGTATGCGCCAGAGATTCACGAGTCTCCTCCATGTGGCGTTGGAGTTCCTGCTTGGTAGGCTCTTTGGCGGTCAACGGTGGCGAGCTTTCCGCCGCTTTTGGGCTTTTTGTTTTGGACATATGTTCCTCCCTTGATCGTTACTCGCTTAACCCTGGATTCCTCTCAGCAATGGCGCCGGTAGTTTATGTTGCCGATACCCATTCTGCAAAAGTGATTCCGCCCCACGTCTGCCGGACCGGTAATTGAACAATGGTCGTTGTCCTAATTTCAATTTCACTCACCATAAGTTTTATGGCATTCTATTCCGCGCAATTCACCCCCTACGTACCTTTCGGGAGAAGTTCTGCGGCCAGGACCGTGAACGTAAGACGATCTCTATCAGCGCTCGCGGGGCCAAATGTCGGAATCACCAGCTTCGGATATCCACGCTACCACTACAACCGGACACGTGCCGCGCGTGACGGCGCGAGGCAAGTACCTGTTTGTTCTTTCCCTGGCCGCCCTCGGCGTCGTGTACGGTGACATTGGCACCAGCCCGCTCTACGCTTTGCGTGAATGTTTCCACGGGCCACATTCGATCACTCCTTTCCCCGCCAACGTGCTCGGCGTTTTGTCACTGATCTTTTGGGCGCTCATAATTATCATTTCTATCAAGTACCTCGTCTTCGTGCTGCACGCTGACAATCATGGCGAAGGCGGTATTCTCTCGCTAACGGCGTTGGCCACACCGATCAAGCCTTCGGGCAAAAGCGAGCGTTGGCTATTGATTTTGATGGGCATCTTCGGAGCCGCTCTGCTCTACGGCGACGGCATGATTACGCCGGCGATCTCCGTGCTCAGCGCCACTGAAGGGTTAACCGTCGCGGCCCCGCGACTCCACTCCTATGTGGTGCCGATTACGATTTTGATTCTGGTCGCGCTGTTCCTCTTTCAAAGACGCGGAACCGCCAAGATCGGCAAAGTATTTGGACCAATCATGTTGATATGGTTCGCCGCGCTAGCCGTGCTGGGCGTGGTCCAGGTCGTTCGCTACCCGCAGGTACTCGCTGCTATCAACCCCCTTCACGGCGTTGAGTTTTTTGTGCGTAACGGCTGGCATGGATTCCTGATTCTGGGCTCGGTGTTTCTGGTGGTCACGGGAGGCGAAGCACTTTACGCTGATATGGGCCATTTCGGATTACGTCCTATTCGTTTGGTTTGGTTCACCATCGTATTGCCGGCCCTGCTAATGAATTACTTCGGCCAGGGCGCTTTACTCCTGGAAAATCCCCTGGCAGCTGAAAACCCTTTCTACCGCCTGGCGCCGGGATGGGCCCTCTACCCATTGATTGTCCTCGCCACGGCGGCGGCTGTGATCGCGTCCCAGGCTGTGATTACCGGGGCCTATTCACTGACGATGCAGGCGATACAATTGGGTTTCAGTCCACGCCTGAAGATTAACCACACCTCGATCACGGAGTACGGCCAGATATACATCCCGGCGGTCAATTGGGCGCTGTTGATGGGATGTGTCGCTATCGTGGTGGGCTTCCGCACCTCCAGTAACCTCGCTGCAGCTTACGGCGTCGCGGTCACTTCGACGATGGTCATTACCACGATCTTGTTTTATGTCGTCGCCCGCGACCGTTGGGGGTGGAGCCTGGTGAGTGCGGGCCTGCTGGCCGCCTTCTTACTGATAATCGACCTCGCGTTCTTCGGTGCCAACATCATCAAGGTGGCCCAGGGAGGATGGTTCCCATTGCTGTTGGCGGCGGGGGTCTTTGTGGTAATGACCACATGGAAGAAGGGAAGGCGAATCCTGGCGGAACGGATTCAACAGGATGCGCAACCGCTGGAAGACTTTCTGCAGGAGGTAGCCCGCCTTAAGCCGCTACGCGTGTCCGGCATTGCCATCTTCATGAACGGGAATGCCACCAGAACACCGCCGGCCCTGGTGAACAACCTTGAGCACAACAAGATCCTGCACCAGCATGTGCTCTTCTTAACTGTGAAAACCAGGCTAGTGCCGTACGTGGCGCTCCACGAGCGAGTGGAAATTGAACCCGTGGGCAATGGGTTTTACCGCCTGCGCGTGTTTTACGGGTTCATGGAAGATCCGGACATCCCCAAGGCGCTTGAGATTGCAGAAGTACCCGGTCTGGTTTTCGACCGGAAAGAGATCACCTACTTCCTGGGACGCGAAACAATCATCGCCTCCAAACGTCCGGGCATGGCGCTATGGCGTGAAAGAATCTTCGCGCTTATCTCACAGAATGCCACCAGCGCTACAGCGTATTTCTGCCTGCCGCCGGACCGGGTAGTAGAGATGGGGTCGCAGATCGAGATCTAACTCTCTACCTTCGCCTTCCCGAGAAGCAGTTTCGCGCAAAGGCGCATCAAATGGTTGTGAAATTCCTGCCACCGTCGCTGTCCCAGTCCTTCATCCTATCAATTCAAAATCTACGGCACTGAGTTTGCTCCCTATCCCTTGAAACTGTTTTCTCGGACAGAATCGCCAAGTGCTCGTGTGCGGGCGATGGCGAAGAGGACATTGTGAGCGGGCGGTTCGTACCGGAAGGCTACAGCCCTGGCTACTCACCTCTGCCTTATGAGAAACGAATAGAAACTAAAACTTAATTACGTTCCGAACCAAGGGAGAAAAGGAAACATGAATACATTAACTCGGACTCTTACCGGTTTTGTTGGACTGGAAAACGACAACACCAATGTGGGGAAGGTTGAACGCATAGCCAGCGTCATCGGCGGCGGGGCCTTAATCGCTTACTCGTTGAAGAAAGGATCCAAGCTGGGCTTTCTGCTGCGCCTGGCGGGGGGCGGTCTGCTCGCTCGCGGCGCCAGGGGGTACTGCGAAGCCTATCAAGCTCTGGGAATCAATACGGCGCATTCTCGAAACTCGGAGCACGTGGCGAAAGATTTTCACGTTGAGAAATCAATCACCATCAACAGCACGCCGGCGGAGTTGTACAACTTCTGGCGCAACCTGGAGAACCTGCCGCGCTTCATGGAGAACCTTGAGTCGGTAACGCCCCTTAGCATGAACCGGTCTCACTGGGTAGCCAAAGGCCCGGGCGGCAAAAGCATTGAATGGGACGCGGAGATATTGAATGAGAAGGAGAACGAGTTTATTGCCTGGCGCTCGCTTTCGCACGCGGATGTTGATAACGCCGGCACAGTGCATTTCACAGAAGTTCCCGGCGGCCGCGGCACCGAGGTGAAGGTCACCGTGAATTACAACGCGCCGGGCGGCACGGCCGGTATGCTGCTGGCAAAACTCTTCGGCACCGAGCCGGGTCAATTGATCGAGCACAATTTGAAGCGTCTGAAACAGCTGATGGAAACGGGAGGAATCCCCACCGCGGAAGGGCAGCCTTCCGGACGTTCGGAACAGGCTGCGCCTCTGTTTACTGAACGTCAGGAAAATCAAAAGGCGAGCATGGCTCCGGTCAGCGAGGTACTACTCAAAGCGCGGGCCGAGGGTGCATAAGTAGAGTTCAACCGAAGCATTCGACGAGAACAAACTCGCCTTCCTCTATCAGGAAGAAACGAAGGATGGGAGCGAGAAGCCGCTTCTCGAAACTCATCGATCGAGATTGAGACGAAGGGTCGGGGCTAAGGAGAAAGGCCGGGCCGCGAGCAATTAGCCTTTCCTATTGTAAATTCGGAGGGGCGTCCCGTCCGTGGACGCCCCCCCCTTTCTTGCGTGGTAGCCAGGGCGGAACGCCTGGGGCCCTTGCAGCGCTCATTGGCACCGCGGTTGAGTCAAATAGCCCGCAACGTTAGGTGCGACCCGGGTATGTGCGGCAGCGCACTGACAGCTCCTCCCCGCCCGTGTTAAAAACGCGTTCTCGTCACCTATATCGAGCTAGACACCATTCATTACTCGTCTGTCTGCCGTCTCTTTCCTAGCTTGATTAGGCCGGAGCGCTCCAATGTCACCTGTGAAATCAGCTGCCCCACTACCATTCCCGGCGACTGACGCGCTTTCCCGAGCGCCTAATGACCCTTCTGCGCCCAAGCGGCCGCGCGAAGGGCTACGTACTTCAGAGGTTCGTTACCGGCGCTTGTTCGAGGCTGCCCGCGACGGAATCCTTATCCTTAACGCCGCCACTCTAAAAATCACCGACGTGAACCCTTTCATGGCGGAGTTATTGGGTTACGCTCGTGACGAATTCCTGGGGAAAGAACTTTGGGAAATCGGTTTCTTCAACGACAAGAAGGCAAGCCAGGACGCGTTTCGAGAGTTGCAGGAGAAAGGCTTTATTCGCTACGAGGACTTACCGCTGGAAACTACCAGGGGAGAGCTCCGGGAGGTCGAGTTCATCTGCAACGTCTATGATGAAGGCGACGATCAGGTTATCCAATGCAACATCCGCGACATAAGTGAACGTAAGCGAGCCCAGCACGAATGCACCCTGCTCCTGGAGAGCGCCATAGCGGCGCAAGCCCAGGCTGATCGAGCTAATTCAATCAAGGATGAGTTCCTGGCCTTACTGTCCCATGAATTGCGTACTCCCTTGACCTCGATACTCGGCTGGTCGCAGATGCTCGCAGACGGCAATCTGGGCCCGGTAGAATCAACCCATGCCGTGGAAATTATCCTGCGTAACGCGCGCGCGCAAAGACAGCTGATTGACGATTTGCTCGACGTCTCGCGCATTATCACGGGCAAGCTCCGCCTCGAGGTGCGGCAGGTAGAACTTGCGCCGTTGATCCAGGCCGTAATTGAGGGCCTGCGTCCGGCAGCAGAGGCGAGGGTCATCAATATTCAGACTGAGCTTGATTCAAGCGTCAGGCCGATCTCAGGCGACCCCGACCGGCTGCAACAGGTTGTCTGGAATTTACTAACCAACGCGATCAAATTTACTTCACCCGGCGGTCAGGTACGCGTTCTGTTGGAGCATGTTGACTCGCAGGTCAGGATCACCATCAATGACACGGGGTTAGGCATTGACGCGGACCTCCTGCCTCACGTATTCGACCGCTTTCGCCAGTCCGACTCATCCACCACCCGCAATCATGGCGGACTTGGCCTCGGGCTCTCCATCGTACGGCAGCTGGTTGAGCTACATGGCGGCACAGTGACGGCCGAAAGTCCGGGCATAGGAGAAGGCACTACTTTTAAAGTCGTATTACCCGTGCGGAGTGCGAACTACGAAGCAAGTGAAGACAAGCCCGTCCCGGCGACCGCTGGGAAAACTTCGACCGAACCGCAACCATCGCTTAATGGTCTGCGAGTGCTGGTTGTCGATGATGAAGCGGACGCGCGCGAGCTCGTAGTGGCCGTCCTAACCGGCCGGGAGGCTGAAGTGGTTTCTGTCGGCTCAGCCTCCGAAGCACTGGAAGAACTTGAGCGACAACGATTCGACGTGCTGGTGAGCGACATTGGGATGCCGCACATGGATGGCTATTCCCTGATCAGCAAAGTGCGGGAGCTGCCCGAAGAGAGTGGGGGCAGAATTCCAGCGGCGGCACTGACGGCTTACGCCGGAATCGAAGCGCGGAGACGTGTGCTCCTGGCGGGCTATCAGACCCATATCGCGAAGCCGATCGAGCCCCGTAACTTAACAACCGTGGTGGCCAGTCTTGCCGAGCGTAACGGCAACGCTGTAGTTGTGTAGCACCTGACGCAAATAAGCTTTTCACAACAACAACTGTCGATCTGAATTGGAGTAAAGCATGAAAAAGTTTCTCGTCTTAATGTTGATGTTTGCCGTTTTGGGGTTGGTCGTTCCGAGCGTATCGGGGCAAAGGCGTCACCGCCGCCAACGTCATTCGCGGAGTTTCTGGCAGAAGCACCGGGATAAGTTAACGGTAGCCGGAACAACGGCGGCAGGTGCGGGCATTGGCGGCATCGCCGGCGGAAAGAAGGGCGCGCTTATAGGTACCGGGGTTGGAGCAGGAAGCGGAGCACTCTACACCTACAAGATTCGCAAGCGTCATCGCCGACGCTATTAGACCAGGCAGAAGCCCGACCATGAGGGAGGGCTCCTGAAGCTGCTCGAGAGGAGCCCTCGCTAACGGGCTTCCGCTTAGCGCTACTTCTTCCTTGCGTCAGCTTCCGGTTCCTGGGCCCAAAAGATCCACCCTGCGCCATTCTTATGTTTCTGGCGCGGGTATATTTGCGGCCAAATTTCTTACCGAACCGCAGCCCGGCGGCACTAAAATATCAGAGCCGCCTCTCAGCCTGTTCGCTATCCAGTGCGCGCTCCGCTTCCCTGGCAGTTATCTGTGTCGCGGGCCGATGAGTAACCATGTATACACCCGCCGCGATCGCTGCGCCGATTATTGGCGCGATGATAAATAACCAGAGCTGGCTCAAGGCCCATCCGCGCACGAAGAGCGCCGGTCCAATACTGCGAGCCGGATTCACGGACGTGTTGGTTACGGGAATACCGACCAGGTGGATCAGCGTTAGCACCAGACCAATGGCGATTCCGGCAAAGCCAACCGGCGCGCGCAGGTCGGTGGCGCCTAACACTGTAAACACCAGCAGGAACGTCAGCACAATCTCGACCAGCAACGCGGATTGTAAGCTGTAGCCGCCCGGCGAGTGCAGCCCGTAACCGTTTGCGGCAAAGCCTGCGACTGCCGGATCGTAACCGTTGGGTGCTCCCTGGACGATGAGCAACAGTACGGCGGAGGCGATAATGGCGCCGGCGATTTGCGCCCCGATATAGCCGGGCGCATCCTTCGGGTTCATCTTCCTGGTAATTAGCAACCCGACCGTGACGGCGGGGTTGATATGGCAACCGGAAATTGGTCCGATGGCATATATCATTGCCAGCAAAGAAAGACCGAAGGCGAGCGAAACACCCAGAAAGCCAATCTTGTCTCCCGCCAGTACGGCGCTGCCGCAACTCGCAAATACCAGGACGAAAGTGCCAACCAGTTCAGCAAAGTATTTGTTCATGATTACCCCCTGATGTAACCCAAACTATTAGTTTGCGACGCTGCGATGGAAGCTTGTTAGCCCCCACCAGCAATTACGGTTACTCACGCAAACTAATAGTTTGCGTTCCCGCAGATCTGTGTTTGAAGTCGGAGCATTGTAACGCAAACTGTTAGTTTGCGAACGTGAAATGCAAGGGTGTCCCGGTGGATGTTGAAGGATCACGAGTCGTTGCCAGTCGATGCCACCAAAGTACTGCACTGATGGAGGTGAGAGGAAAGTAGCTTTGTCCCCCTCCCCATGGGAGGGGTTAGGGGAGGGCTTGTAGCCACTGCTCCAACGCAGCCGCGCGCGCGGGCTTAAGCCCGCGCGCGAACGTTTCGTTTCGCGTTACATCGTCCTAACTTCGTCCCTCCCCTAACCCCTCCCAAAGGGAGGGGAATGACGCCCCGTTGAAGGTTACCGGAGTTGCATGGATCACTGTGGGAATATCAAGTATCAAGAAAAGAAAAGGGTTGAATGCCCTTGCTTGAGCATTCAACCCCCCCCTCAGCTTGCAACCTCGTCCTTTTGCAAACGAAGAGCTTAACCCGCTGGTTAACTACCTCGGCGCTCCTGCCCTAATCGTCAGTTCCGTGCCGCTCAAGAGCTCGAGATTGTCTTTGCCTTGAACGTAAACCGATCCGGCCCCGCCCGCGGCGCCGATGATGCCGCCGATTGCAGCGCCTTTGCCGCCACTGGCGATGGCGCCGATGATCGCGCCGATGGCGGTACCGATGCCTGCGCGCTGGACTGTTTGTGTGGTCTGGTTGTCGCCCTGCGCGCTGCCTTCGTTATCGACCCGGACGTTGTCGCCATTTACAGTGCGAACGTTCCCCAGGATTCCGGCAAACCTGTAGGTTTGACCATTACGCAGGCGGATGGAGTCGAAGTTAAGCGATATCCCCGCCCGGCCCGTCAAACGTCCACCAGTCTCTACAGTTCCTACCGTGCCCTCGATAATTGCACCCTGGTATTCACCAGGCTGGCGCACGGTCATGGTGAACCGGTCGCCCTGCCTTGCGGTTTTCGTGGTTAGATCCTCGTTCAGGACGGCCACTACGGTTTCACCATCGCGTACGATGAATTCGCCGCTGCTGGTGCTGCTGTTACCAAGGGTTGGTTGCGCGCCGTTGAAAATATTCCACTGCGCCGCATCCGAAGTGCGTTCATAGACACTGTTAACTACTACTGGTTGGTTCATCCGGTCGGACAATATTTCCCGCCTCACGCGCAAACCACTGCCGTTGTCGATGGACTCGAAAGTCACATTGAAATCGGTATCGCGGAAGCCGGTCGATCTTACGGTCAACCGGTCGCCCTGCAAGGTCGCGGTTACGCGGCTGGCAAGGCCATTCCCAACTTGCTCGCGACGCTCAACGCCGTCGGCTTGAAATGTTGACTGCTGAGCGCGCGATGACGCAAGGGTTATCGTTGAACCAGAGCGCTGGATTGCCAGCATCTCTGGTGATTCGAGCCGTGCCAGCATGCGATCAGAGACACCCTGCCGTTCGTTATTCGAAAGACTGCGAGTAGCGCGTTCCGCGATATCCCGGGGGTTGTCGCTGCGGGTTGCATCCAGTCTGAAAGTGCCGGTTAGGCCACTATTGAAGTTATTCCCCAGCGTGTCGGTCCCATTCTGCCAACTCGCAGAGAGGTTATGTGCGCCGGCCAGCGTGTTCAGGTCTTCACGCAAAGTTGACCAACTGTTCTGCGCGGAGGTGGTTAGCCTGTTGTTGCGCATGTAGGTGTTAATCGGTGTCGCTCGCGCGAGCACGCGTTCGATAAAAGTACCGAGTGGCTGTCTGGCGTTGAACTGGGCACGCAGTTGTGTCGTCGCGTCATGCAGAAGTCGCATGGAATCATACATACCGATTTGGCGAGGCATCTGCCCGCCGCGCGTCTTACCATACGCATCCGTAATACTTAAACGGAACGTGTCCTCGCCGCCTTCGATCCGTCCGATTAACTGATCGAGTTCGTTCTCGGACAGACGCGAGTCTCGATTTGAGTTGCCCCGCGGCACAGCCTGCGAGCTCAATTGCGAGGTTACGCCATAGGCATTCGCCAGCGCGTTAAGATTGGTGCGCACTGAAGCCCAGTCGTCCTGCGCCTGCGAGTTCAGGCGATGGCGATTCATGAAGCCATTTACCACCGATGCCTTCTGCAGCACATTGCGAACGTCGCCAATGCCGGCGCGGCCACGTGTGAATCGAGTGTTCAACTGAGCTGTAGCGTTGGCGAAATCACGCTCGAACGAATTGATATCATTCTCGGGCCGGTTGTCATCGCGCCGGTTCTCGATGGCATCAGTTAGAGAACTGCGGAAGTCTTGTGAGCTCTGGGTCAGCCGGTGGAGTATGTCACCCACCTGGCGAGTATTGTTGCGCGAAGACTGCTGCTGCGCATTTACGCTGAGGCCAATGCCTGAGAGCGCGATCAGTAGCAATATAGAAACTATACGTTTTGAGATCTTCATCTTTCCTTCTTTCAATGTGTTTGAGTTACGGTTTATGCTATTAACTCCGGCAAGGATTTGTCGGGGTGGCACGCCGTGGCCACCCCTTCTTCCCGCGCACTCTCTTCCGGAAATACAGGGGCGGCCACGGAGTGCCGCCCCTACAAAATGCTCACTGAACCGCGGACCGACGTAGGGAGAGAGGAATGGATAATGCTGTCGCAGGTCAGTTCGGTAGTAAGGTAAGGAATAACATTTCGGGCCTTAACTGTCGGTGCGCTAACACACAGATACAAGTTAGTCGGTCACGCCTCTGAAACTTTTCCTTTCAAAACCCTGTTGTGTTGATGCTGTGTTCTTGTTGTGTTTCTTTCGTGCCGCGCACACGTTCTCGCCTAAATGCCCTTTTGTTATGAAACGCTGTTGGTGTGACAATCTATATGTGTGGAAACGTACCGACACCGTCGTGCAGACAGTGTATAACTATCTCCGCGACGAATAGATTCAGATCTGTTCAGTTCGACTATGAGAACTAACATGACTTCGCCGCAGCGTTGAAGAAAGAATCTTAATGCCGTAGACCTTGTGTGCAGCCCCTCAAATGCACACCCCTCCCGGGTTGTTCTTTTTTCCGGTACTAAACCTCCTAACAGAAAAGGGAATCCGTATGAACTATAGCAATAAGTGTCTTTCTGCAACTCTATTAATATTCGCCACACTCTTATTCGTAGCCTCGTCGCGCTCGGCTCTCGCTCAGACCGTTCCACCGCTGGGCAATGCGCAAAGCTTTGCTGTCCTGGGCGGCACCGCAATAACCGCCACGGGCCCGGCCGTGATCTCCGGTAATGTCGGAGTCAGCCCCGGAAGTGCGGTTACTGGCTTTCCACCCGCAATAGTCCAGAATGGCCAAATATATTCAGGCGTGGGATCTCTCGCTGGCCCGGCCAAGGTTGATGCCCGTATCGCCTACAATAATCTCGCAGGACAGGTCTGTCCTTCATCGAACAATTTGACCGGGAATATCCTGGGACAGACGCCCGGCTTTCTTTCGCTCAATCCAGGCGTCTATTGCTTCAACACCTCAGCACAGCTGAACGCGATACTGACGCTTAACGATGGTGGCGACCCCAACGCGATTTTCATTTTCCAGATTGGCACCACGCTCACAACGGCCAGTAGCTCGTCGGTTATCATGAGCAGTGGCGGTCGTGGAACCAATGTTTGGTGGCAGGTAGGCACATCTGCGACCATCGGCACTTCAACAACTTTCCGCGGACACATAATTGCCGACACCAGCATCACTCTGACGACCAGCGCCAGCACCACCGGCAGAGTCTTTGCTCTGGACGGGGCGGCCACAATTGATTCCACTCAAGTAGACGCCCTACCCACCGGCATCGAGTTCAGCGCAGCCACCTTCAACGCAAACGAAGGTTGTTCCGCTTCCACGATTACAGTGAACCGTTCGGGTGACACCACCGGTGTGGCCACAGTCGATTACCGCACCGGCGATGGCTCGGCTCTGCAGCGCACTGACTACACCTTAGGCGCAGGCACGCTAACATTTGCGCCAGGTCAGACCAGCAGAACATTTATTGTGCTGGCCTCGAGAGACGCCTACAACGTCGAAGGCTCTGAAAGTGTCAACCTGACCCTGAGCAATCCGACTAACGCGGTGCTGGGCAATCAATCCACGGCGATGTCCATGATCGCCGACGACACTACTGAGTTGTCGAGCACGCAACCCATTGACGATGCAGCCAGCTTTGTCTGCCAGCACTATCACGACTTTCTCGCACGTACTGGAGATGCGGGTGGAGCGGCCTTCTGGACCGGACAGATTACTGCGTGTGGCAGCGATCAAAACTGCATCAACGCTCGACGGACCGGAGTTTCGAACGCGTTCTTCTATGAACAGGAGTTTCAGCAAACGGGCGCGTACGCTTACCGGCTCTATCGTGCGGCCTACGGTGATGACCAGCCGATTCCCAACTCAGATCCCAACCTGGTGGAAGCGAAAAAGATGCCCCGCTACACGAACTTCATGCGGGACAGGGCCCAGGTAGTGGGCGGCACCACTCTGGCTGCAACTCAGCAGGCGCTGGCAAATAACTTTGTGCTGAGGCCAGAATTCATTACGAAGTACCCTCTGAGCCTCTCAACCGGCAGCCAGTTTGTTAATGCTGTCCTGTTGACGATTCAGACTGCCACCGGCGCAGACTTGTCATCGCAAAGTGCTGGTTTGATCACTCACTTCAACAACGGCGGCCGCGGCCTGGTAATGTTCCATCTGGGAAATGATTACTGGAATGGCTGCGAGCGTCTGCCCGGAAGTCCGGCGGCGCCGTGTGTGCCCGCAGGATTTGGCGCGGCGGTGGACAATCGGCCGTTCATCGATGCGGATTACAACCGGTCGTTTGTTTACACGCAGTACGCCGGCTATCTCCGTCGTGACGCAGAAATTGGCGGCTTCCTGTTCTGGCTGGGCCAGGTGAACAGCGCCCCCTTGCGCAGCACCACAAAGCAGAACGCCATGGTTTGCTCGTTCATTACCTCGACGGAATACCAGCAGCGCTTCAGTTCGATCGTGACCCATTCCAACGCCGAATGCGGTAACTAGATCGTTCTTTCTTTTAAAACCAAAAAGGCCCTGATTCATTCAGGGCCTTTTTTATTTGTTTGATTGCGTGATCTTTCGTTCTGCGACTTCCCCACCGGTAACAATTTAGGATTTGGCCTCGTGATGTCTTCTTTGCGCCTTATGTTTTTCCCTTCTTAGCGCCTTTGCGTGAAACCTCAACCTTACCCACTCGCATTTGGGAGTGGGCTCAAATCACTTGAGCCAGCTCCAGATACCGGCAAAACGCATTAGCCAACTCAATCTGCCGCGGCGTTCGACACTGAACATCAAACAACTTCGGGTTCGCTACCAGCACCGTCACACATTGCGCCCGCGAAGTGGCCACGTTGAGCCGGTTTGAACTGTAAAGAAACTCCATCCCCCGCGGCGCATCTTCCGGCGCCGAAGTAGTCATCGAATAAATAACCACCGGCGCCTCCTGCCCCTGGAACTTATCCACCGTCCCCACGCGCGCTCCCGGCGGCAGTCGCCGGGCCAGCGCCGAAACCTGCGCATTGTAAGGAGCAACGATAAGTATGTTCTTCAGCAACAGCGGCGCAGTCTCCCCCTTCTTGTTCGTCCACGTCGTCCCTTCACGCAGCAAACTGTCAACGATCTCCGCAACCCTTTCCACTTCCTCCGGCGACTCACTCTGGTTCCCCGTGTGGTTAACCGGCACATATTTGAGACCTGCGCCGTCAAAGGTTGTAGGGGCGTCCCTCCGTGGGCGTCCCTCGCTCGCACGCCCCTCGCTCGGAACAAGGGGCGGCCACGGAGTGCCGCCCCTACAATAGTTCAGCCGTTGATTACTGTTCTCGGGTCGAGACACCAGCCGACCGTCGTAAAAAACTTCCGAAGTAAACCGGCAAACGTCCGGATGCAAGCGCCAACTATCCGCCAAAAACAATCCCTGGTCCTCTCCAATCGTCGCCCGTTCATTAAGCAGGTGCGACAACGCGGAAGCCCCCGCCCCCGGCGGATGCACCCCACGTTGCGGCTGATCAAGCTGCTGCGGATCGCCTAGTAAGACAACACTCTTCGCCGCCGGTGATGCGGCTAGCACATTTGCTAAAGACATCTGGCCCGCCTCATCCACGAACAACACGTCAACGCTATCGGCCATGTCGTTCCGCGCCCATAACCAAATGGTCCCCGCCACGACTTTTACGTCACCACCCGCGAGCGCAGTCACAACTGCGTCATTATCCTTAGCCCGCGTAACCATTTCATCTTCACAACAGTCGCCCGTATCCACTTTTTGCATCGCCTTCAGGTCCAGCCCAGCTTCTCGCGCCGCCGCACAAGTTTCTTCCAGCAGCTTGCTGATAACCTTATGACTCACCGCCGTGATGCCTACCTTCTTTCCATTTCGCACCAACTCAACAATCATGCGAGCCCCGGTGTACGTCTTGCCGGATCCCGGCGGCCCCTGAATCGGCAACACCGTGTGATCAAGCGCCATGGCCACCTGCTTCGCGAGTTCAATGGATTCATGATTCGCAGCCAAGTCCGTCAACGTCCCGCCCCGCAACCGGGGAGGCTTCCTAAGCAACAGCTCCCGGGCGGCCTGATATTCCTCTTCCCTCTCCCCTTGGGGGAGGGTTAGGGTGGGGGCTTGCAGCTCGGTTTGTTCGGAAGCTTCCGTCTCCCTCTCCCCTTGGGGGAGGGTTAGGGTGGGGGCTTGCAGCTCGGTTTGTTCGGAAGCTTCCGTCTCCCTCTCCCTTTGGGGGAGGGTTGGGGTGGGGGTTTGTGGCGCCGCAAGACCCTCACCCCCATCCCCTCTACCAATGGAGAGGGGCGTAAGACCCTCACGCTCTTCTCCATCCATCCCGTTGTCCGCCACCCACTCCCCCAGCTGCAAAAGGCTCTCGCGCAGCACCTTCGCACCAATGATGTCGTAAGGAACCAACCCCGTCGGATGCGCAACCTTAGACCCCACCCCGCGCTTAATGTCGATAGTCAGCGCCCGCTCATCAATGGCAACAACATCCCCGGCCGGCGCCTGGGTCCTTGGATCATGCACAGTCTTCGCCCGATCAATCGCATGGTCCTGCAAAGGAAATCGATACCGGTGCACCAGCGACTTCTTCACCTTGTCAACTACACCTTCGTACTCCAGCCCACCCAGCGCGCTCTTATCCTCCTGCAGTTCCTCATCAGTAAGTTCGCACCGCCGAAAGTATTCCCAATAAGCAGACTTATCCTCGCGCCGGTGCCACTCCAGCAGCTGCGCCAACAACCAACGCCCTTTCTGCTCCTCAGTCCATTCCGTTTCATCCTCCGGCAGATTGCTGGTAAGCCTCGCCTCAACCGCTCGCACACGCGCGAGATAGGCCGACAGATCTTCACCGGGCTCCTCATCTGTCTTCGGCGCCGGCCGCGGCAATGGCGCGCCGGTGATCACCTCCAACCCCCGCCGCTTCTCTTCCAACCAATTCCGCAAACGTAATGTGGACACACAATCGTCCCGGTTGTAACCCTCAATTGCTTTACGAATATCGGCGATATCCTCATCACCCGGCCCAAACGCCAGCACCGCCTGAAACGTATGCAAAGCCAAATTCGCATCCAGCAATTGCACCTCACGTTCAAATCCGTAAAGCGGCTCCATCTTTTTAATCGAATAGCTCTCCACCGAAGCTCGCACGCCCTGCTTCACCGCGCGATAAAGATCAACCAGCACATCCCGCCGTAACAGCTGATCAACTTCATCGACACAGGTCCCATGCTGACCCGCCATGCGCTTGATCGCAGTCTCCTCATACGCCCCGTAATGGTAGATGTGCATATCGGGATACAGCCGCAACCGCTCCATCACCGTGGCAATGAAGTCCTCAAACGCCTTCTTCTCCTCCGCGCGATTGAAAGCCCACACCGCACTGTAAACCGCCTCGCCTTTCTGAGGCCTCTCTGACGGTCGGGCTTCTGCCTGGAGCCCGGTGAGTTCAGTACCACCACGCGGTAGCGGGCGGGTACCTGCATCAGAGAGCGTCACCACGCCGAACAAGTATTCCAGCCCCTGCTCGAACGCAAACTGATCCCCTTCAAAATCCAAAAACATGTCACCCGCAGAAGGTGAGGGAAGTGAACAAAGTCCTCGCCCCTCCTCCGCCGGCTGCAACAACTCATAAACTGGATGGCCCTGCTCGCGCCCCTGGATTTGCAAGCGCGCCTGTTCGCGAATAGTAAGCAGCGCCTGATCACCTATCCGTTCCATCTTCGGCCGGACCGGCAGTTCCAACCGCCCGAGCTCAGCGACCGTAGTAATCCGATTCTCAATCAGAACCTTCCGCTGATTCCCGGTTATCCCCGCAACGAGGGACAAATGATCATCATCCCGCCAGCGCCGGTCACACGTGGAAGCCCAGTCGCAAACTCGGCAAAGCTCCACCGGCTCCGGATACGTAACATCTTTCGATTGATCCGCCGCCTCAAACTCCCCGCGCACCTTCCGAAAGTAAGCCAGGTACCGCTGCACAAAATACTTCTCCGTGCCCGCCCCGCCTCCGAGCACCACATGCATATACTCGGGCGTTACTCCCTGAATCCTGGAGAGCAGATCCGAATAAAAACAAAGCTGAATGATCGCCCGCGCCTTAGTTGAGCGCGCCAGCTTCGTCTCCACCACCTCATAAGACCAGCCACCAAGATCGCTGGGTCTGTCCACCCGAATCAGAAAGTCCGCCCTTCCACCCCAACTCGCTCCTCCCAACCCCGGCAACCACCCTGGCGTCCCCGAGTCCTCCAACAACGTCGCCTGATAAATCGCATCCGCCCCTGCCCGCATCGCCTCAACCGTCGCACCCGCCGCCTTAGCCCAGGGCCCATCAGTCGGCGCCTCAATCAGCGTGATGCCCTGCGTCTCATTCAACTCCTTCAAATACTTCTGCTCATGCTGCAACCCAAGCTTCTTCAGCAGATCCCCACCCGGATCCGGAAACAACGCCTTCTTAATCTTCCCCGCCGCCTCGTCACGATTAAGGGTAGCGATATGCTGGCAGGCCAAAAAATTAGCAATGTCAGTCGCGAAAAACATGCGGTTGAGTTTAAAGAGTGTGGAATCAGTATTGGTTCGTGTGGCTTCGTGAGATTTCGTGTACTTTCGTGGATCGTGTGCTTAGGATCCGGAGCCACACGATCCACGAATCACACTAACCACACGAAAGAACACGAAATAAGAGTTCCTGGGCAAAGCCTGGTTCACGAAACAGCGCGATCCGTGATCTCCAGGCCCTTATCGATGATCGCGAAAGCCTCGCGCAACTCGGCTTCGGTAATGCACAGCGGTGGGTTCGTGAAGAACGTGTTCCAACGCACAAACGTGTACAGCCCTTCCTGCCGAAAGAGCTTGCCGAGCGCCTGCATCTCCGGCGAGGTGCCGTTGAATGGCGCCATCGGCTCGCGGGTCTCGGTGTTTCGCACCAGCTCAACAATTCCGAACAGCCCAATATTGCGCGTCGCCCCCACGGATACGTGCCGGCTTTGCAGATCCTCGAGCAGGCCGCGCATTACCGTCCCCATGCGCCGCGCGTTTTCAATCAGACTATCTTCTTCGTACACGGCAATCGTTGCCAGCGCAGCGGCGCAAGCCAGCGGGTGACTGTTGTAGGTAAGGCCACCGTAGAAAACGTTGTTCTGAAAGTGATCGGCAATATGCCGCCGCATGCCCACCGCACCGAGTTGAACGTATGCGCTTGTCAGGCCCTTGGCCATCGATATCAGATCGGGCACGACCTTCCAGTGATCCACGGAGAACCACTCTCCCGTGCGCCCGAAGCCGGCCATTACTTCGTCGGCAATCAGGAGGATGCCGTACTTGTCGCACAGAGCGCGTAACCCCTGCATGTAGCCATCGGGGGGAATGAGGACGCCGTTAGTCCCGACCACGGGTTCTACAATTATTGCCGCGACCGTCTTCGCTCCCTCCAGTTCCAATATCTCTTCAGTCAGCCGCAGCACGTCCTCGGTCGTGTCCGAACCTTGCTGAATGCCATGGTAGAAGTCCGGGATGCGAAAGACGCCGGGGATGCCCGGCTCCGCGGCCCAACGGCGTGGATCGCCGGTTAGAGTTAGAGCGCCCGCTGTTCCGCCGTGGTACGAGCGATACCGTGCGGCAATCTTATGACGCCCGCTAAACATGCGCGCAATGCGGATGGCGTTCTCGTTTGCCTCGGCGCCGCCGTTGGTGAAGAAGAAGGCATCGATGTCGCCGGGTGTGATTTCGGCGAGCTTCACGGCCAGGCGCGCGCGCACCTCGGTAGCCATGAACGGGTTGGCATAAGGAAGGATTGCGGCTTGCTCCTGGATAGCGCGAATCACGCGCTCGTCGCCGTGCCCGATGTTGACGCACATCAGTTGGCTATTGAAGTCGATGAAACGCTTCCCGTCAGGCGTCCAGAAGTAAATGCCTTTCGCGCGCGCGACCGGAATCGGATCCACCGCGGCCTGCGCCGACCACTCAAAGAGCGTGTGCCGGCGGCAAAGATCGACAATCTCCTCGCTGGTCATGGTTTCAGAAATGGCAGTCATATGGGCGGGATGCTACCCAAATGCACAGCAATGAGCAACTCTTCGGAGGTAGCCAGGCAGAAGCCGGACCGTCAGGAAGGGCTCGCATGCGTTACCTGGGAAAAAGCGAGCCCTCCCTGACGGTCGAGCTTCTGCCTGGAGTTGTTGTTGAAGATGGGCGTTAACGTGCGCGCGTGTTGCGCGCACCATTCACCTTAGGAAGAACCTTGGCGGCTTCGGGAGGCACTTCAATCGGAACAAAACACTTCGAGGGATAAAGATAATCCTCACCAGTTTCATCGATTACACGGATATGTTTGCGGGATTCTGCAACCTTGTCGAGCAGGACCGGATAAATCTTACGAACCTCAAGAGACTCAGGGTAGCCCCCATTATCAATACATAGAACGTATGACTCGATTGAATGCTTTGCTGCCATGATCTTTAGTCGAGATAGGCTTTAATCTTCAGTTTCTTGCGCCCAATCCCATGTGCTTCGTACCAATGAAGTTCGACGCGGTGAATTGTACCATCATCAAAGTGGACCAGGGCAACGCCTTTGAATTTGCGCCAGCGCCCGGCTCCATAGGCTTTGCGCAGCCGTGCTATCTCGCGTATCTGATTTCCCACCGCGATAGTTTCAATCTCGCCAATCGCCCTATGACCTCAAAGTCTTCGCCCATCTGGCTGGATTATCTACCAGCCGATCCGATTTATCAGGCTCGCAGGGGAAAGATGTTACAAACTGATGATGAGGAGTTTTTTGCAACTGTCGATTACCGCTTTATCAGATGAGTAGAAATCTTTGAGATCGCAATTTGCGACAACAAGAGTGAAAAGACAAAGTGGTCGCAATTTGCGACCACCTCAAAAAACCTCAAGCTCTTCGTGACGCGACGATTACTCAAGCAACGGAAACTCGCAGGTTAGGAAGGGCGGTTTACGCCCGCTCAAGTTATTCGCGCACTCAACAATCAGTGTGGGCTGACTTGAGGCTGGGGCAAACCGCCCTTCCGTAGCCGCCCCGACCGCCACCGAGCCGATTTCGGCCCAGGTGCGCGCCGACGCTTTGAAGGCAGTGGATCAGGATTTGGTCAAAGCGGGTCTGTTGGACAAAGTAGGCGGGGTCGCTACTACCAACAAGAAAACAGAAATAACTTTTGAAAAGAAGTTTGCGTTACCGACGCCGGGCATGATTGTGCGCGGGTGTCTGGATGAGTGCGACATTTGCGAGCCCACCCTGCAAAAAGAGATCGAACTCGATCTGGAACGCAAGCGCCTTGAGAACGAACGCCTCAAACGCCAGATCGAACTAATGGACAAAGACCAACAACATTGCTGCTGCCCGGAAGGAGAAGAGGAAGAGTAAGCAGCAATTGTAGGGGCGGCACTCCGTGGCCGCCCCTCCGCCCCCTAACACTGACTTAATTCTGCGTGTGCCGCTTCCATCCTGGTATCTGCTCGGCACAGACGAGCTGGGATGCTTTGCGTGAAACCTCAACCTGAAACCCACAAAGATCGGGATTAACAACTCGCCCACGAGATCGCTTATTGACAGACTCCACCAATCCGACTAGCCTCCATTCGCTCCAAGCCCAATAAATTTATACGGAGTTACCATGAACAGATCCCTCGTACTGTTGGCCATCGCGCTTTTGATAACAACCACCGGCCCGCTGCATTCCAAATCGTTGGCACCTCTCGCGCTCCCTCAAACTCAAACCGCGCTCAAGTCGTTCACCCCGCTGCGGATTGAGAATGAAGGAACATACTCTTCTCTGACAGTCAAAGTAGTCGGCCCCAGCATGAAGACCTTGAAACTCGGCCCCAGCGAGAACCAGGTCGTCATGGTGGCGTCCGGCGAGTACTACTGCCTCTACAGATTCAAAGCAGACCCATCCGACCCGTTCATTTTCAAGAAGTCCGGAAATTTTCAGATAGCCGGCCCGACAACCGACAAACCGAGCGGATACAAAGTAGTGGTGGCCGCCGAGGAAGACCGTCCGAGCCAAAACCTGGAAATACAGATTCGTGAAGTGAAGCCCAGCTCGGCAAAGGAATTTAATGCCGCCATCGCGACGCCCGCGAGCCCCGCGAACAATCAAATCGTTGCCCCAACGGATAGCACGGACAGCCTGCGCCTCCAGAGTTTCAACTTAGTCATTGCCATCGGAGACCTGTTCTACGGCGAAACCCCGGCTGAGAAGAGGCAACAAAAAAACCTTGTCTCCGTCCAACTCAATCAATACGTCCGCGCAGTCTTGCTCCCCAAACTCACCCGCCAGGGGTTCAAAGTGAAAAACCTGGGGATACGCGACGACGTACCTGAAACCCCAACTGAACCGACGCTGGTAATCGATTACTCCGAAGCCGAAGGCCAGGCCTTCACAATGTATTCCGGCTACGGCGAGCCCGCCGCTCACGGCGTAGAGATCACCTGTTCGCTCACCCTCTATCATCCTTCAGTAATAACCGGCGTCGGCATATGGGACGCCACCCTGGTAGCCGTCAACGACGACTCAATCAAGATGAGCTTCTTCGCCGACAAAGAAGCCGTCCTCCACAACCAGGCCCTGAAATACCTCCGCCAACAACTAAACGACTTAATCCTCGACTTTTCCGACTGGTCTCCTCAACTCCCAGGCAGAAGCCCGACTGTCAGGGAGGGCTCCCCAACCCACCCCCGCAAACCCCGAACCCCGCAGCCCTAGCGGAGCCCAAAAGAGGACCCGAGTAGAAGAAACTCAACTGAGGACCGCTAAGTAAAAAAACTCAACTAAGAACACTTGCAGTCAGGAAGGTGGCTTGCCCCCCTCTTCTTTCTTTATCCGCGCTTTTCCGCGAAAATCCGCGGCCAAAAACCGTCACCCTTTCTTCAACCCCTGGGATAAGCCAACCCATTCATCATCTCCGCAAAGCGAGTCCACGGAATTCTTTTCCTAATCCGCCGTTTCCCGCCATACCAAAACAGCGACCCACTCCCAATAACGAGCGTGCCAACCTTCTGTTGCGCCGCATAGATCTCAAGCTCCAAAGACGACCCAGCTTTCGTCAACTCCTTCACATGAAACTTCGCCTTAACCGAATGCTTCTTAACCACCCGTTTCTTCGCCATCGCTTTCCTCCTATTAGTGAGCCCTCAGTATAGCCTCCCCTCCAGCCCCAAGTCGTCTTCACTGAAACTTATTCGAATCTATGGTTTTTCAATCTGCGAAATCTGTGTAATCTGTGGATGATTCAGGGACCTAATTGTGATACAACGTGCTCCTCGGCGAGGCGATTCATGACAGTTTCCAAACCCATCATCACCCTGATCGCTTTCCTTCTGTTTGCAACTTCCCCTCCAATTCTTGCCGGCGACTGGCCCCAGTTCCGGGGCCCCAACGGGCAAGGTCATTCCGATGAACGAGGACTTCCGCTGACATGGAGCGAGACCAAAAACGTCCGCTGGAAGGTCGCGATTCCGGGCAAGGGCTGGTCGTCGCCGGTAATTCAGGCGGATCGCATCTGGCTGACTACCGCGACTGAAGAAGGTAAGTCATTGCGCGCCATCTCAGTTGATCGAAACACAGGCGCCATCCTGCTAAACGTCGAGATCTTTCGTCTGAAGTCGTTGGGACAGATAAGCCCAAAGAACACGTATGCGTCGCCGACTCCCGTGCTTGAAGGTGATCGCGTCTACGTCCACTTCGGCGCCCACGGCACCGCCTGTATCACACAGTCCGGTGAAATCGTTTGGCAGACGCGGCTGGAATACGATAACGGCCAACACGGTGCGGGCGGCTCTCCCGTCCTTTATGAAAATCTCTTGATCGTGAGTTGCGATGGCGTGGATATTCAATTCGTAGTCGCCCTCGACAAGCTGACGGGCAAGGTCCGCTGGAAAAAGTCACGCACGGGATACCAGGCTTATACGACTCCCCTGGTCGTTCCGCTGGTCGCGGGCGATCAGGTAATCAGTCCCGGAGCTTTCCGGGCTGTCTCGTACGATCCGCGCACCGGTAAGGAGCTATGGCAGGTAAAGTACGGCGAGGGATTTTCGAACGTGCCGCGGCCCGTGTACGGAGATGGACTGGTTTTCATCTGCACCGGATTTCAGCAACCCTCGCTACTCGCGGTTCGATTGGATGGTCGCGGTGACGTAACTAAGTCGCACCTCGCGTGGACCCTCAAGCGGGGTGCGCCGCTGACGCCGTCACCGCTCCTGGTGGGCGAAGAGCTGTACCTGATCAATGACAACGGCATAGCCAGTTGTGTCGATGCGAAGACGGGCAACCCGTATTGGCAAGTCCGCCTGGGAGGTAATCACTCGGCGTCTCCGATCTATGCCGACGGCCGGATTTACTTTCTCAGCGAGGAAGGGGAATCGGTCGTGATTGCCCCGGGGAAGCAATTCAAGCCGCTGGCGCAGAACCAACTTGATGGGCAAACATTGGCCTCGATGGCAGTTGCCGGCGGCTCAATCTTCGTCCGCAGCCTGACCCACCTCTACCGACTCAACGACCCTTAGGCGAGAAGCTCTTGCCGGCTTTTAGGCGGTTTCGTCAAAACACTAGCTGGGGATGGCCGGGTTCAGCGATCTTTACTCGTTGACCCCCCTAGACGTAATCCGTTTGTAAAGGGCTTCGTTTTTCACTGACTTGATCAGTGTGGTCGTTTCCTTCTCGCGTTCTCGCGGATCCTGGAGAATTTGTAACTCTGTTATAAACTCTCTTTTTGTTTCGATAAGCTGAGGATCGGCCATCGTGAATTGACACAACCCCGGTTGGGCTTGAGGTGGGATATTTCCAACGTGTACCGAGGGTAGCCGAAGCGGCAACCCTGGGCTGGAGGGCAGAACCCCGTTGGGGTTCCCGGCTGAAACACCACCACGCAGATCAACAACTTACGAGTAGGTTTCCTAGGAAGGCGCCAAGTAAAGAAAACCAGAAGGCGCAAAAGGGGTGTCATGGTGCAAGTCACTGTTGTCTTTGCACAACTGCTCTTATTTCGTGTTCTTTCGCCTGGTTAGTGTGATTTCGTAGATCGTGGGCTCCGAAGCCCAGGCGCACGATCCACGAAATACACGAAAACTCACGAAGTAACACGAACCAATGATGATCTTAGACGTCTCAGTGGTCTGCTTCGAACCAGCCGGCGACTTTTTTGTGCAAAGCCGTTACGAATGTCCACCGAGTCTTTGCCGAGTACTATAGTTATCATTGAACAATTAATTTCTCCAATGGGTAGAAGAATACTAATATGCGGCCACAAAGAAGGGAGTAGGTCGTTTATGCGAATAGTATTGGCCATCTCGCTATTGCTGACTTTGCCATCCGGCCTTTTACCGCAGAGCAAAGCGGCCACGAACGTATGGGAGCCTTTTAAGTTTTTCGTCGGGAACTGGGAAGGGTCAGGGAAGGGGCAGCCGGGGGTTTCGAAGATTCAACGGGAGTACCGGATGGTGCTCGGCGATAAGTTTCTTCAGGTGCAGAACACGAGCACCTATGAACCGCAGCCGAAGAATCCGAAAGGGGAAGTGCACCGGGATTGGGGCATGATTGGCTTCGACAAAGTGAGGAAGAACTTTGTGTTCCGGCAATTCCATATTGAAAGTTTTGTAATTCAGTCTGTCATGAGCAGCTCGAGCGCGGACGGGAAGACAATCGTCTTTACGTCGGAAAGCATTGAGAACATTCCGGCGGGATTCAGGGCGCGCGAAACTTATAAGATCATGGGGCCTGACGAATTCATAGAGGTCTTCGAGATTGCTGAAACGGGAAAGGAGTTTGAGCTTTATAGTGAAGGACACTTACGACGCAAAAAGTGACTTCGACAAGCATTGAACAAATACTCGCCGGCCGGTTAGCGGATCAATGAGAACGTCCAGGATCAGCATTGGTTCGTGTTGGTTCGTGAGATTTCGTGTAATTTCGTGGATCGTGTACCCAGGATTCGGGGCCACACGATCCACGAAATAACACTAACTACACGAAAGAACACGAAATAGGAGTTCTTATGCAGAGCCACTCCGGCACAAAGCCAGGCGACGGTGAGACAGACGAGGTCTTGCGCGAGTGGCGTGAGTCGGCCTGCTACTGGCAAAAACATCTCGGGACAATCCGAACAATGTTTGCCCCTTTAACCCGGGCGCTTATTGATGAGGCAGGTATCGTCGCAGGGAATTCGGTGCTCGATGTTGCCGGGGGTTCCGGCGAACCTTCGTTGACGATTGCCGAAACAGTTGGACCAACCGGCGCGGTGACCTGCACAGATGCTATTGCCGAAATGGTAGCCACCGCTAAGGTAGAGGCACAGCAACGCGGATTAACGAATGTAAAATTTCAGCAATGTACTGCTGACTCCTTGCCATTCGAGGACAAGTCATTTCACGCGGTTGTTTGCCGATTGGGGGTCATGTTCTTTCCTGATCCGCTCGCTGCTCTGCGCGAGATGCTGAGAGTGACAAAGGACGGTGGCGCGATTTCCCTGGTTGGTTGGGACAAGAGTGAATTGAATCCCTTCTTTTACGCGATGACCGATGTAGTTGCGCGTCACTTCGACGATGCGCCACCAGCCGACCCGAATGCGCCCGGCGCTTTTCGTTTCGCCGAGCCCGGTGTTTTGGCTGGCCTGGTAGAGAATGCCGGAGCCACGAACGTTACAGAGCGAAAGCTGAAGTTTGATATTGCTGCGCCAATCTCGCTGCAAGAGTTTTGGCAGATGCGCTCCGAGATATCGGCTACGCTGCGCGAGAAGTTGGGCACGCTTTCTCAAACGGAAGCGGATCTGATTGCCCGGGAGGTGCAGGATGCAGTGCGTGAGTTCTTTCCCCGTGGCCGGATGAGTATACCGGCGCAAACGATTATTGTGAGTGGGAGGAAGCGATAATCGAGCAGTGAAGGGTAAACAGCACGTGATTGGTTGGCCAACAAGCGGGTATCCACAGATTGCGCAGATTACACAAAAAGTCAGAGGTCAGACTACTGGAATTTGGCCGCGAATGAACGCGGATGAACGCGGATAGATCCAATAAAGAAAGAGCATCTAAAACAGCGTCCGACCTTATTTCCATTTCCTGCCTGCGGGAATCCGCGTTATCTGCGGCTAAAGTCTAATCGAGGTCCGACTTCTGACCTCCGACCTCTGCCCGCTGCCCTCCGACCTCTGACTTCTGACTTCTGACCTCTGACTCCTGACCTCTGCCCGCTAAGGACAGCCGCTCAAGACTGTGTAATGCGGGCCGTCGTCCACCGCGGCCGACCCGTTTTGTGATTTTGGCACGGTGACTTTTGCCGTAACGGTGGCTACGTTGCCCGAAGCATCAGCCACCTTGAATGTGATCGTGTAGACACGCCCATTGCCACTACCTCCACGCTCTGCTCGAAGCTGCACAGACCTGCAATCAGCGGCGATGACGATGTCGTTGAACGTATTGCCGTCACCGTTACCGTTCTCGATCTCGTCGCTCGTCACCTTGGAAATGTAAACGCTGCTTAAGTTGACGCTGGCGTCGCAATTATCGCTCGCGGCCACAACCAGATCCGAAACCTGAACGGTGTCGTACTTGTGATCTGGCGGCCAGAGGGTGATGACGTTGCCGCTGAGCGTGATCGTGGGCAACGTGTTGTCAATGACTGTGAAAGTCACCGTATTGTCAGTGTCGTTGCCGGCGCCATCTGTCGCGGTGACTGTGATGGTGTGCGCTCCGAGACCCACCGATGTACCAGCCGCGGGACTTTGCGTAATCGTCACCGGGCCGCAATTATCCGTAGCTGAACTGCCAGTGACCACGTTTGGAATTACAGCCTGACAAACTGAGTTAGCAAAAACAGACGAGTCTGGTGGAACCGTCAGGCCAGGCGGAGTGTTGTCAACAACCGTTATGACTTGCGTGTCTGTGTCCGTGTTGCCGTGATTGTCCGTGACGGTCCAGGTTACGGTCGTTGAACCGAGCGGGAACGTCGCGGGAGCGTTATTGGTGACTGAAGACACGGTGCAGTTATCGGCCGTCGTGGCACTGCCGAGCGAGACGCCTGTGGCCACACACGAGTCGGAGTCGGTTCCGACGGTGGCTCCGTCCGGCGCTGTAATAGTTGGATCCTCCGTGTCGTTGACGGTGATAGTAAAGCTACAGCTTGGACCAACCGAACTAGTAAGAGTGACTGTGGTGGTTCCCACAGCGAAGAAATCTCCTGAGGCATGGTCACTCGTGATTGTGCCGCAGCCGATTGCGGAAGGATCCGGGTAAATGACAGCCGCGCCGCACTGACCGGCGTCATTCGACACCGTAATGTTGCTGGGACAGGTGAGAGTGCAACTAGGTCCCTGGCCTTCAAAGGCGCCTATGTCGGTACCATCTCCTCCCGTAGCGTTCGCGACGCCAGGGTCGTCGAACGTGCGCGCCAGGCCGCGCTGATCAAAGGTGGCGCCGGCCGCGACGCCCGCGTCGATCGCGAGGACTGCCGGGCGTAAGCGCCATCGTCTGGGTTGGGCCGCCATTGTCCGCCAGCGCCGCCAGCATCGGGTTGGCGCCAAGCTGGTCACCGACCCCGCTGAAGCCCGTCGCCTCAGTGGCCACACCGATTAGGTTGTGGCCAGCAGAGGTGACGTTTCCGTCAACATTGGGTCCGGGAGTGGGAGCGCCGGTGGTGTCACCGAGACCGTTGGCCGCGGTATTACCG
>JBDTOI010000002.1:0-75676 GCA_039933315.1 Pyrinomonadaceae bacterium | reverse complement strand
CTTTGGCAACCCTGGGAAAGAAGCGCCACCTTTCCAGAGGACGCAAACCCTGAAAAGGGTTGCGGCTCGGTAACCGCAAACCTGTCGCAACTCCTTCAGAGTTGCGACAAGACCAACAGGCATCTTATCCCCAGGGTTTCAAAGCAAACCCTGGCTGGAATTAGCCAACGCCTTCGGCGTTAGGTTCAAACTGCACCAACACCACTTTTCTCTTTGCCTTGACACAGTCAACGTTCGCGCTGCTATATGACATCGAAAGGGCGGTTGAAGAATCGCTCAGTCGCTAACGGCGATAGTTTTTTTCCGCTCAAGCCGTATGGAAGGATTGCCAGGTTCACCCGTCTTTTACGATCCCCAGGGCCGTCGCTGGCGGCGAGTCAGGCGCACGTACCTGGCTTTGTCGATCTGCATCACCGCGGTTGTGGGGATCTTTATCGCCAGCGTCCTCGCTAACCCGCTACTGCCCCGTTTAAATCTGCGGCCCATCACAAGTCTGCCGCACAGTGCGGATATCAAGCCCAGAGCACCTGCCCTAATGAGGCCAAATCCACGGGAACAAAAAGCCAAGCACGCGCAGGTTGAGTTGCAAAAAGCACTGGCGACCACGCGCGTCGTTCCCGCAAAACGAGCTTCGCAGACGGCAATCGTGCCGCCGCCCGAGGTTCCTTTACCGGCGCCATCGATATTTCTCTCCAAACCGCTTAGCATAGGTTTCTACATCAACTGGGACGAGTCGAGCTACGCCTCGTTGCTGCGAAATCTGAATCATCTGGACTGGGTCGTGCCCCAGTGGGTGCATCTCCAGGACAGCCGTGACGGCAGCAGTCCTATCGTCACGGAAATCCATCCGCCCGCCCTCAATCTAATCCGGCGAGAGCGTCCGCAGACTCTTATCCTGCCAATGCTGCAGAATTTGACTGAGGAGAAATGGGAAGGCGAGTTACTGGCGCGCGCCATAATCGACCAGCCAGCGCGGCAGCGTTTGATTGAGGCGCTGACATCTTTCGTGGACCAGAATAAATTTGCAGGACTCTGTGTTGACTTTGAAGAGCCCACCAAAGAGTCGCAGCCAAACATGTTGCTGTTTATGCAGGAGCTGCACGCCGCCTTCCAACCGCGCGGTTGGATCCTGGCGCAAGCTGTTCCCTTTGACGATCCCGAATGGAACTATCGCGATTACGGTGCGGCGTCTGACTATCTCATGTTAATGGCCTACGACCAGCACTGGGCCGGGGGCGCTGACGCAGGATCAGTAGCCGGTCAGGATTGGTATGAACGCACTCTGTCTAGTCGAATGCGGGATCTGGATCCGTCAAAGACCATCGTCTGTTTAGGTAATTATGGTTACGACTGGACCGCAGGATCATCCAGCGCTAATGAAGTGACGGTTCAGGAAGCGATAATTTCAGCAAAAGACTCAGACGCGAAGATCGAGTTCGATCCGGCCACGCGAAATCCTCATTTTGAGTATGAAGAAGATGGTTCGCAGCACACGGTCTGGTTTCTCGACGCGGTGACCGCTTACAACCAGATTCTCGCGGCCAGCGGATACCATCCGGCAGGCTTCGCTTTATGGCGTCTGGGCTCGGAGGATCCCTCCCTGTGGTCGATCTTTGGATCGAACCAGATCGGCGCCTCGCCGGACACTCTGCGCCAAATTGTTTACGGATACCTGGTTGACTTCGAAGGGAGCGGCGAACTGCTTAGAGTTCGGGCGCGACCGCATGATGGTGCGCGCAGTTTTAAACTTGACCCGGCCAACGGGTTCATCGCTTCCGAAGAATATCTTGCGACGCCCTCATCGTATGTAATCGAAAGGGCGGGCGATCATCCGGGATGGATTGCCCTGACCTTCGACGATGGGCCTGACCCACGCTGGACCCCGCGCATCCTCGACATACTGAAACAGGAAAATGTGCCGGCGACTTTTTTCATTATCGGCAAAAACGGCCAGGCCTATCCCGATCTAATGCGCCGGGTCGTGAATGAAGGACACGAGATCGGAAATCATACCTTCACGCATCCCAACCTGGGTGAGATTCCCGGAAGGATCACCGATCTGGAGCTTAACGCCACCCAGCGCCTGATCGAATCGGTGACTGGTCGCTCGACAGTGTTGTTTCGCCCGCCATACTTTGGTGACGCCGAAGCTGACAAACCCGAAGAAGTTGAGCCTGCCTTTCGCGCGCAAGAGATGGGTTACATCATGGTGGGTCTGCGCCTCAATCCGGATGATTGGCGGACTCCGGTGAGCCCGAATGAGATTGTCAACCGAACAGTCACCCAGGCATTGAGCACTGATCCCGATAAGCGTGGACAAGTGGTGCTGCTGCATGACTCCGGCGGTGATAGATCAGCGACCGTAGAGGCCTTGCCGGGATTGATTCATGAGCTCCGCGGGCGCGGTTTTCGTTTCGTACTGGTGTCGGATCTAGCCGGACTCTCCCGGGATCAGGTTATGCCACCCCTGCCGCCCGGAGAGAGCGTTTACACCCGCACTGATACCGTTGCCTTTTTCCTGATGTTCACGGGAGGCTGGCTGCTTCAATGGATTTTTCTAATCGGTATTACGCTGGGGCTGGGAAGACTTGTCCTGGTCGGCGCCCTGGCTCTGGCCCAGTGGCTGCGCTCGCGAAGGCGCAGCCACTTTCATCCGCGTGAAGACTACAAGCCGATGGTCTCCGTGATTATTCCGGCCCATAACGAGGAGGCCGTGATCGGTCAGACTATTCAGAGCTTATTGAAATCTCAATACCAGCATTACGAAATAATTGTGGTTGACGACGGTTCGCAGGATCGCACCAGCGACGTGGTGCGCGAGCGCTTCTCAAACGAGCCCCGCGTGCAATTGTTCACCGAAAAAAACGGCGGTAAAGCTGCCGCGCTTACTTTGGGTTTGACGCATGCCACCGGCGACATCATCGTGGCCCTTGACGCTGACACTCTTTTTTCTCCGCAAGCCGTGGGCGCCCTGGCGCAACGCTTTCACGACCCCCAAGTTGGGGCCATCGCCGGGAATGCCAAGGTTGGAAATCGCGTTAACCTGGTAACCCGCTGGCAGGCCCTGGAATACATCACTTCACAAAACATGGATCGTCGCGCCTTTGCCAGTCTGAATTGTATTACCGTGGTGCCGGGCGCGGTTGGGGCATGGCGCCGCGAGCTGATCGAACGAGCCGGCGGCTTCAGCTCCGACACTCTGGCTGAGGATCAGGACCTGACGTTGTCAATACGCAGGCTCGGCTACAAGATTGGCTACGAAGAAGAGGCGATCGCATGGACGGAAGCGCCTGACACTCTGCGCGGGCTGGCGCGCCAGCGATATCGCTGGGCCTTTGGCACTTTGCAGTGCATGTGGAAGCATCGCAACGCACTCTTCAATCCACGCTTCGGCGCCCTGGGATGGATAGCGATGCCTAACGTTTGGATCTTTCAGATCCTGTTTCCCCTGATCTCCCCGGTGATGGATCTAATGCTGATCTTCACGCTCATATCCGCGGGTCTGGAGCGCCTGGAGCAGCCGGCTGGTTATTCCTCCACCAATCTGCGTCAGGTGCTCTACTACTACGCATTATTCCTGGCGGTGGATTGGTGCGCCGCGGGTTTCGCGTTCATCCTTGAGCGACGGGAACAATGGCGCCTGTTGTGGTGGTTGTTTCTCCAGCGCTTTTGTTACCGGCAGGTGATGTACTACGTAATGATTAAGTCCGGCGCCGCCGCCGCGCGTGGCGCGCTGGTGGGCTGGGGCAAGTTGGAAAGGAAAGCGACTGTCGAACTTCGACCTTGAGCTGGCACACGTGGAGAGATTTTCACAGTTACTCCTCAAGATGAACTGGAAGAAGTGGCTTGTCGTCCTGGCGCTGCTGCTGTGCGCGGCAGGTTTCCGCCTCGGCGTGGCGCACTTTCTTCCCAACGATGAGCCTGACGATGGGCGCGTCTATGCCCAACTCGCGCGCAACGTCCTCGAACAACATGTTTACTCTCTGGACACTGGCCCCTCATACCTGCCGACTCTGATAAGACTTCCTGGTTACCCGCTGTTTCTCGCCGGCGTTTATTCGATCTTTGGCCACACACAAAACTCGGCAGTGCGAATGGTGCAGGCCCTCATCGACACCGGTACGTGTGTCCTGGTCGCACTGCTCGCATTTTTTTGGGATCCCGATGAGCAGCGAAAACTTCGCACGGCAGTTGTCGCTTTTGTGCTGGCAGCGATGTGTCCATTCACAACGATTTACGTCGCCACCATTCTGACAGAAACACCGACGAGTTTTTTGGCCGTCGCTATGTGTTTGACGGCTACGCTGGCGCTGCGCACGTCTGAAACACACGTACTCACTAACGGAACAAATAAAAGGAGAATAAAAGCGGGCGTCTGGTGGGGAATCACCGGATTGTGGGCGGGAATTGCGGTCATGTTTCGTCCTGACAGCGGACTCTTTGCTGCGGCGATCGGAATCACATTGGTGATTAGCGGTGGCGGACCGTTTTGGCGTGCGGTGGCAAGCGGAGCGCGAGACCGCTTTGGATCAGCCCGTGTGAATTTCCCAGTCGAGGGCGAACCAAAGCGCCGTCGCCGCTTCGCTCTGCCGGCGCACTCCAGAGAGTATCTGTCGGGCACGTTTGTAGCCGGCACAATCTTCTCGCTTGGCTTCCTACTGGCACTCGCGCCGTGGACTATCAGAAACTTCCGAGTCTTTCATCTCATCCAGCCATTGGCTCCGGCACATGCCGAGATGCCGGGAGAGTTCGTGCCCCGCGGCTACTTTCGCTGGCTGCGCACATGGGTTGACGACGAGCGCTACATCGCTCCTCTGTTGTGGGCCATGGATTCGCAACCCATCAACCTTGAAGACATTCCCAATAAGGCATTCGATTCAGCAGCAGAGCGCCAGCGGGTAGCAGATTTGCTGGCTCAGTACAATCATCCGCCCGACGATCAGAGTGATGCGCCGAACGGGGCCGCATCCGTGCCGTCGCCAACCCCTGAGGAAACCCCGAAATCAGGGCCGGGTAAGAGCTCGGCAAATAAGAGTGATGAAGCGGATTCCAGTTCTGAAGAAAATGCCGATGAGGAAAACAGCGACGAAGGGGATAAGAACAGCGGAGACCAGGGCGACGAAAATGACGCGGAAACCGATCAGGGGGATGAAGAGAAAAACCAGGAACCTCAATGGGTGGAGATGACACCGCCAGTGGACGCCGGTTTTGCGCAACTGGCCCAGGAGCGGATCGCACGTCACCCACTGCGTTACTACTTTTGGTTACCGTTGAGACGCGCTGCAGCTCTCTGGTTTGATACGCATTCCCGGTACTACCCGTTCCAGGGCGAGTTGTTCGGCGTCAAGGATCATGGTCAGGACGAGGTAGCGCACCAGGAGTTCTGGCTCCGCCTGTTTGCTGCACTTACCTGGGCGTACACTTTGCTCGGGGTGATGGGTGGTCTGCTGCTGTGGCAGTCGCGCGATTCCGCCGCGCGCAAATGCCTGTTACTGGTGGGGTTGGTTATTTTCCTGCGGCTGGCATTCTTCTCCACAATGGAGAATCCCGAACCGCGCTACGTAGTGGAGATCTTCCCGTTCCTCGCAGTCCTGGGGGGAATCGCAATCACGCGCCTGCTGCCGGCAAAGCAAACTACGGGGTAGCTCTTGGCGTGGGCGGTTGCTCTGAAGGCATCACCCGCCCGGGAGTCGGCAGATCGGGCGAAGTATGCAAGTGGACGGCTTTCCATTCTTTCCCAACACGGCGAAAGACAATGGTCATGCGACCGGTGGCTGTTTCCGGGACCCCGCGATAAATCTGCGACTGGGTCCACAAACAGCTTACGACTGCGCCGTCGCGACCCAACATCAGCACGCGCAGATCGCGCACGTCGAGTTTCACATCTTTCACATCCGGATATGAGGTGGCGCGGTTAGCGCGCATCTGTTCCCAACCCCTGGTGATCGAGCCATTGTTGTTGAAGAGGACCAGTCGCGGCGAATTCCAATACGCATTAGCCACCGCATCGACGTTGGCGTGGCGAATACCCTCCAGTAGCGAATTGAATGCCGCCAGCACGCCACTCGGGGTCCCCACCGGTGGGGTAGTTGTGCGCGTGCGCCGGCCGCTGGGCAGAGTCGTCGTTGAAGGGGTCTGTGTGGCTGCGGTCTGACTCGGCTTGGCAACAACACTGCGCTGCCGCGAGGGCGTCATCACTGATGTGTTATTTGCGTTCTGGGCCTGGCCCAGCGTTGCCAGCGTGAGGGTCAAAGAGAAGGCTACGATTAATGGTCTCACCATGATCTGATCTCTCCTCTCCAGCGGTCCGATTGCAGATTCAATTTACCACAAAGAAGTGAGTGGAGGTTTAGGAACATTCTCATCACTGGAATTTAGGTGGAGCGCAAACTGTGAGGTGGCATTACAGGAATCACGCCACTACGGAAACTCAAACCATGGCTGCTGGCTTTTGAGTCGACGCACGGAACGCTCGCGGCCGATCACTGCAAAGACTTCGAACATCGAAGGACCCACCGCCTGACCCGTCAGCATCGTGCGTGCGGCGTTGATCAGCAAGCCCGCCTTCACCCCTGCTTCATCTCCTAAGGAGCGCAACGCCGCTTCGACATTTTCTGCGCTAAACGGCTCAACCGCTTCCAACTTTTCCGCCAGCGCAGGTAGTAACTCCTTCAACCGCGGCTCTTTCAAAATGTTCTTGCGCACCGCGGCTTCATCGAAATCAAAGTCTTCGGAAAAGTAAGCCCGGCCCTGCTGAGAAAAATCCTTGAGCGTGAAAAAACGCTGCCTTATTAGATCGACTGTCTTCTCCAGCCACTCGCGCTCGTCATCTTCATATTCGTCCCGCCAAAGCTTGTTCGCTCTTAGCTCGGCTTTGACCATCGGCAGCAAGTCAGCCAGGGTCATAGTGCGAATGTACTCGGCATTCATCCAGAGCGCTTTATCGTCAGTCCAGTGCCGGGGATCGTTCTCCTGGAAATTGAACACCGCATTGGCCCGGCCAATTCCCTCCAGCGAAAACTTGTCCCGCAACTCCTCGAGCGTAAATATCTCCTGCTCGTCTTCAGGTGCCCAACCCAGCAGCGCCAGAAAATTGCGAAAGGCAGCGGGCACAAATCCGCGATCACGGTAGGTAGTCAGCGAGACGACTTCACCGTGCTTGCGCTTCGACAGTTTGCCCTTGTTCGGGGCCAGGATTAATGGCAAGTGAGCAAACTGCGGCTGCCGCGCTTCCAGGGCTTCGTAGAGCAGAATCTGTTTGTGGGTGTTCGTCAGATGGTCCTGGCCGCGAATGACATGGGTAATTCCCATCTCAATGTCATCGATGACCACGGAAAGGTTATAGAGCGGATGACCGTCCGAGCGTAGCAACACCAGGTCTTCGATTTCGGAGTAGGCCCGCTCCTGCTCGCCGTAAACAGCGTCGAGGAATCGTGTCTTTCCTTCAGGCGTGACTTTTAAGCGAATCGCGAATAGCTCGCCCCTCCCAGCACGCCGATCAGACTCCTCCGGCGGCAGATCGCGAAAGGGATTGCTGCGATGATCGATTCCCTCCGCGGCGTGCGCGCGCGCACGATCGACGATGCCCTGTTTGACAGTCGCGTCATCGCGCTGTTCTTTCGGCGTGAAATCGCGATAAGCTTTTCCTTCGGCCACCAGCCGGTTCGCAGCAGCCCGATGCTTGTCGGCATTATCGGATTGAAAGACGATCTCCTCATCGTAATCGAGTCCCAACCACTCCAGACCTTCAATGATTGAGCGGGTTGATTCGTCCGTCGAACGCTGCAGGTCAGTGTCCTCGATGCGCAGCAGAAACTTGCCACCCGTTTTGCGCGCATAGAGCCAGTTGAACAGCGCCGAGCGCGCTGCGCCTATGTGCAGGTACCCGGTTGGTGATGGAGCAAATCGAACGCGAACCATAAGCGACGGAGGTCAGAAGTCAGAGGTCGGAGGTCAACAAAACTTAGAGGTCAGAAGTCAGAGATCAGGGGTCAGTAAAAAGAAAACGCAACGCGTCACTTCTGACCTCTGACTTCTGACCTCTGACCTCCGATTTTCTGGCGGAGATGACAGGATTCGAACCTGTGATGGGCTTTTGACCCATAACGGTTTAGCAAACCGCCGCCTTCAGCCACTCGGCCACATCTCCGCGCCAACTACGGCGAGTTCATTCTAATATTCGAACCCAGATTGTTCAAGGAGGCCACTTTGCGCTGTCGCGACCTCAACTTCTCATGCCACTCGTTGGATTGCCATTAACGTAAGATCGTCGGTGCAGGGGTTCCCGGCCCGGAAAATGTTTAGTTCTCCCAGGCAGATTTCGATCAGGGATTTCGGGGCCACGCCGTGATGCTGATGCAGCAGACCCTCCAATCTTTCCTTGCCATATTCGCTGCCACCGCCATCAACCGATTCCGAGTAGCCGTCCGTGTATAAGAAAAGCGCGTCGCCCAGGTCCATCTGAAAACGATTTACCGAAAACTGCTCGCTGCAAAAAACACCCACCGGTAGACCGGTTGCTTCAATGCTTTGCACCTGTCCCTGATGGAGCAGGAGCGGCGACAGGTGGCCGGCATTGCAGATCTCGACTTCTCCCCCGGAACTGGCCTTGCCGCAGACGAGGGTGGCGTAGTGTGTGGGCAATGTGCTTTCACAAAAGACACGGCTGGCTCGCTCGAGTATTTGATCGAGTGGCAGCTTCGAGGAAATCAGCGTGCGGAACATCGCCTGCAAATGGGCCATCAGCATCGAAGCCGCAACTCCCTTACCGGAGACATCGCCCAGAACGAAGTGCAGGCTTTGATCATCCGACTGGATTAGATCGCAGTAGTCACCGCTGACCAAACCCGCCGGTTGATAATGAAAGGCCACCTCCCAGCCATCACTCTTCAGGCTCGGCTGCGGAAGCAACCCGTTCTGAATTTGCGCGGCCAACTCCAGATCATCTTCCAGCGCCCTCTGCTCCCTTGGAGTCAGGTGATCCAGACACAGGCGAGTTAGCGGATTAGCGATCAAACGTCCCGTTTCCACCGGATCATGGCAGACGTCGCATAAACCGTAAGTGCCTTTTTCCATCCGTTGCAGAGCGTCGTCTACCTCCGCTAACAGCCGGGTCACTTCGAAGCTTTCGTGGAATCCATTTGCGGCTACTTCAAGTCTATGACGCCGATCGACCAATTGTTCACGCAATACTGACTCAATAGCGGTAACCATTGCTTGTTCCTTTCGAAGTTACAATCCACCCGCTACCGCAGGTGGTACTGACAAGAGTTTATGCCACCAACGCTTTGGGGCGGGGAGCCTTTTGTAGTTGAACCGGCAGCTGTAGGGCGCAGCAAATCTTCAGCAGCCGGGAGCGATCGCGCTGCATGGTGGGATCGTTGGCCAGCCAGGTCCGCACTTCGCGAAAAATACTGGCCGCGTGCTGGTCAGGTGGTTCCACCAAACGGTAATGCATCCATTTACCCTCGCGACGCGTTGACACCAAACCGGCGCGACGTAGATAAGCCAGATGTCGAGAGATCTTCGGCTGATTGGTTTTGAGTACTTCCACAAAAAAGCAGACGCAAATCTCTTCATCACCGATCAGGTTTATTACCCGAAGGCGAGTACGGTCGGCCAAAGCTTTAAAAAGCAGTTCTATATCGTAATCTTTGCCAGCCATTTTTTGCCTGGAGTGCCGATTTCGGTGATGTAATTTATTACGATTTCGGCGGCTCCGGAGTTCCCTTTCTGCAAGCTATTTTGGACCTGGAACCAGCTGTTTTCTATCCGTTTCTTGTGGGCAAATTAAACATCGATCCTCACATACGTCTTGACAGATACGTTGGGTCTGCGATATCCTTAGTTCATATTCGCCTTGACGAATGTAAACTATAAGGAGAGATCACATGGAAAGCAACCAGACGGTCGTGAAGGCTTTGAAGGCGCATCTCGCGCTCAACGTTCGCGACGTGCCGGCTAGTATCGAGTTCTATCGCAAAATGCTCGGCCTCGAACCGAGTAAGGTGCGCTCGGGTTACGCAAAGTTCGACGTGCAGAATCCCCCTTTGAACTTAACGCTCAATCAGAGTTCGTTTGGGGAACGCGGCGCCTTGTCGCACCTGGGCATTCAGGTCGCCTCGACTGAGGATGTGGCGGCGATGCGCGAAAAATGGGCGGGAGCGGGACTGTTGACGCGGGACGAAATGCAGACCAATTGTTGCTACGCACTGCAGGACAAAACCTGGGTGCATGATCCGGACGGCAACCAGTGGGAAGCGTTCGTCGTGTTGCAAGATAACCTGGTCGAGTCTCCGGCCTGCTGTACGACGGATATCACACGGGAAACGGCGAGCCCTCTGACGTTGGCTGAGCCTAACGAGAAGGCGGTTCCCGTGATTGCGGCGAGTTGTTGCGGCTAGACCGAAGTGGAAACGGCTCCGCCAAATGTCTTTCAACTTTGGCGGAGCCGTTCAGGGCCCTGTAATGCAAACTGTTAGTTTGCGCTCAACCTACGCAGTTCGAGCACCGCACTCTTTCTGCCTTTGCTTTAATCTGAGATCTCAAATCTGAAATCTCAGATCAGAAGGCAACTGCCGCAAACTAGGGGTTACGTTAGCGGGCTACTGAATGTTAGCTGGTGGCGCCTGCTGGCTGCGCCCCTTGCGCTGACGCCCCCGCATTTCTTTGTGACGCTCCTTGCGCTCATTTTTGATCTGCTCGAGTCTGGCCTTCTGCTCAGGCGTCAGAATACCGAGCAGGTTTCCGTGGTTACTCTGCATCGAACTACGGATCTCATCGCGTAAGGCCCGTACCCTTGCCTCTTCGGCAGTCGTCAGTGTTCCCTCCCGGCGTTTACCAGCCAACTGGCGCAACTCTTCCCTCTGCGTCTTTGTGGCCTCGCGGTTTCTCTCCGCCGCGGCGCGTACCTGTTCTCTTTGAGCGTCGGTCAGGTCAAGCTGGCGCAGCAAGCGCCTCTTTCCCATTTCACGGCCACGCAATCTTTCCCGACCTTCTATCCCATCCCTGCGACCAACGCGGTCAGGCCGATTGCGATCCGGGGACGGACCCTGCGGTTCCTGCGCCACAGCGTTAACCCCCAGGACGGACACCAGGGCGGTAGTTATTGCTGCTCCCATCAATTTGTTGCGTAAGGACATATTTTTCTGTACTTCCTTTCTGTAACACTTATTAAAGATTATTTGAGTCGCGGCGGGGAAACTGCTCGCGGTGAAACGTCAGTTAATGAGCGTTCGCAAGTTTAGACGCGCGACGGCGCGGTTTGGCCGAAGTTCAATGGCTGGCCGGGACTCCGGCAGCATTGACAGTCCGCTGGCTTAATGGTAGAAAGAACTTTGCGGAACAAAGACACCGCCCGGAAAAGGCTAAGGGTTAAGGCTTCGCAGGTCTATTGGAGGCTGTCTGGTGTAAAAGTCTTAAGATAGCAAAAGCCAGAATCACAAGTTACAATACGCCCGCAATGAAACTCCTAATGAATATCAACTCTCCTGCCGACCTGCGCCAGCTGCGACCCGAGCAGTTACAGGAAGTGGCGGACGAGATTCGCCAATACATTCTGGAAACAATGTCGCGCGTGGGCGGGCACACTGGGGCCTCGCTGGGCGCTGTCGAGTTGGCAGTGGCTCTTCATTACGCTTTTGAGACTCCGCGCGACCGCCTGGTCTGGGATGTGGGCCATCAGGCCTATGCCCACAAGATTCTCACCGGCCGGCGCGATCAACTTCCTTCCATTAAACAGTACGGCGGCCTGAGCGGCTTTCTCCGCCGGGACGAATCCGAGTACGACACCTTCGGCGCGGGCCACGCATCCACGTCACTTTCCGCCGCGCTGGGCATGGCCATCGCGCGGGATCGTAAAGGCGAAGATCATCACGTCGTGGCACTGATCGGTGACGCTTCGCTGGCTGGCGGCATGGCGATGGAAGCGATAAATCAGGCCGGCCACTTAAAGACGCGTCTGATCGTGTTGCTGAATGATAACGAGATGTCGATCGCCCCGGCAGTAGGCGCGCTCACGGGCTATCTCAATCGCTTGCGCGAGGCGCAACCATATCATCGCTTCAAGGATGAAGTGGGAGAGACGTTACTTTCGATTCCTTCGTTGGGCGAGCGCCTGCATCATGCGGCGAAAACCATGAAGGACGCGCTGGCGGCTGCGGTGCTACCCGGCGCGTTGGTGAACGAGCTCGGGTTCAAATACATCGGCTACGTCGACGGGCACAACCCGCGCGCGCTGGTGGCGGCCTTGCGGGAGGCGCAACAGGTCAAGGATGGGCCCGTGATCGTGCACGCCCTGACGACGAAAGGCAAAGGTTATCCCACGGCGGAAAAGGACTACTACAAATGGCACGCAACCGGGCCATTTGATCTCGCGACCGGTCAGGCCCCGAAGTCTTCGGCTAAAACTCCTACCTACACATCCGTCTTTGGCAATTCCCTGTGCGAGTTGATGGAGAAAGACGAGAAGATTGTCGCCCTGACCGCCGCGATGCCGGACGGCACGGGTATAGCTATGGCGCTGGAAAAGTTTCCCGAGCGCTCCTTCGACGTGGGTATTGCGGAACAGCATTGCGTCACCTTCGCCGCGGGTCTTTCCTGCGAAGGTCTGAAACCCGTCTGCGCAATTTATTCCACGTTTTTGCAAAGAGGTTTCGATCAGTTGGTACACGATGTTTGTATCCAGAATTTGAACGTAAAGTTTTGCCTGGATCGCGGTGGCATCGCCGGCGGCGACGGACCGACGCATCATGGCTTGCTGGATATTGCCTATTTGCGTGGCGTTCCCAATATCGTTGTGATGGCCCCCAAGGACGAGGGGGAAATGCGCGACATGCTGCTGACCATGGTCGAACACGTGGGGCCGGCGGCGATGCGTTACCCGCGCGGCAACGGCATTGGCGTGCCGGTGGCCGAGCCGCAGGTGCTGGAGATCGGCAAAGGGGAAATTCTGCGGGATGGGGGCGAGGTAGCAATCGTAGCCTACGGCTCAATGGTACATCCGTCGTTGAAAGCGGCGGAGAATCTGGCCAGGGACGGGATTGAAGCGACGGTGGTGAATGCCCGTTTCGTCAAACCACTCGACGCCTCTTTGCTGCTGGCCCTGGCGCGCACAAAACGTCTTATCGTCACCGTCGAAGAAGCCTACCTGGCCGGCGGCTTTGGCTCAGCGATAATGGAGCTGCTCGAAGAGAACGGCCTGCAGGACAAGGTTTCCGTGGTGCGTATGGGAATCCCGGACCGGTTGGTAACTCATGGCGATCCGAAACTGCTGCTGGCCAAATACGGCCTGGACGTTGATGGGATCTACACCCGCGTAAAAGAGTCTGTGGAAGTCCTTGATCAACGTCGCACCAAGCGACAGAAGGTTTGATCAAGTGGCACAGACTTCAGTCTGTGATCCGACTTTAAAACTCACCCCTATCCCAGAAATTCCGCATCTTCCATCACAGACTGAAGTCTGTGCCACATCGGTTAGTGCACGATATGGGTAGGTCGCATAACGAACTCGTACCGCTCTAAAACCCGCCTTTGAATCCCAACACCCTAAAGCCGACTTAGTTCACTCTGGCCCTGATCTTGCAACCAGGCGAGCATGGCCAGCTTTGTTGCAATGAAGAACCTAACCAGAATTACTATTCCGATGGAACCTCAACCAGAGGCTCCGACACCACCGTTGCCGCACTTCGATGACGAAGCCACGTTGCTAACGGCAAGGCCTGTGGTGCCGATCGACATTGCCGCGGCACCGGAAACGACGCGTGGTTACTTGTTTAAGGCAGGCATTATCCTGGCGGCCGCGCTACTCGGGGCGGGCGTAGCTGTATCCGTCGTCTTTTTGCAGAACCGGCGAGCAGCGCCAGCGACTGCGGTGGCAGAGTTCCCCGCGCCGCCCACCCTGGTGGTAGATTCGGAGAATACTTCGAAGCCTATCGCGCGGCAGTCGGATGAGACCGTGGCTTCAGCGTCAACAACCAAGCCAACTTCAACAGAGGATGAGAGTGACCTGAGCGACATCGCACCCATTCCGGCCAAAGAAATCACGCCGTTGAATGGCCGGGAGCGAAGCAAGCAGAGGTCTGCGGACGATGAAGCTGCCGCTAGCCAACAAAAAGTTGTAATGAAGCGGTCCGACCGACCAGCTCAGCGCCACCAGGCTGCAAAAGTTCGACGCCCTAATGATTCCGATCCAGTTGTAGAGCGACCGCGCGACGCTGGACGCATCCGGGAGATATTCGAAGGCCCGAGTCCTTTTTAAAGATAGTCTTTTCAAGCACGTTGACCACGTCCGGGCTAGCGTGGCATCATGCAAATCAAGGCGCACCAGAGTTACCCCCCTTTAGGCTTAGGATTCGCCCAGCCCCTCAGCTCTCACATCAGAAAACGCCCGACAAAAGTCTCTCCGACTTTTCAAATTATTCTCGCGCGGTGCGGCGCGAGGGAGGGTGGTAACCTCGATGATGAAGCAAACTTTTCGTGAGCGCGAGTGTCTTCACCGCGAAGCGGGGGCCGAAGGCGATTTCTATAATGGTGTGTTCTTCGTACAGGCAATTCAGCGTTTGTCAGCTGATCACGCCTTAAAGATCGCGGGCCGGATAACTCCTTTTTACTGGATGGATGCGCCGCAGATTCTGGTGTGGCTCTGTGACGAATGCGCCGCCGAGTTGCACCTTAATGAGGCCCCCCGCGCCCTGGTGCACAGCGCTCGCAGATAGTCGCAGCCCGGCGGCAAAATCTAAACTTCATATCTCGGCGTTCGGGCCGTTTGTGCTGTAAAGTGTCACGGCATGAAGCGCGAACGTATAGACAAGCTGCTGGTAGAACGCGGCCTGGCATCATCGCGCACAAAGGCACAGGCGATGGTGATGGCCGGGGCCGTGCTGGTTGAAGACCAGCGCGTGGAAAAGCCTTCCGAGTTAATCTCACTCGATGCCCAGGTTCGTCTTAAGGGCGCAAACGATCCCGCCGCCCGTTATGTGGGACGCGGCGGCGTAAAGCTGGAAGCGGCCCTCCGCGAGTTTGCCATCGATGTGCAGGATTTGCTCTGCCTGGACGTAGGGGCCTCGACTGGTGGCTTCACCGATTGCCTGCTGCAACACGGCGCCGCCAAAGTCATGGCGATTGATGTCGGCCACAATCAATTGGATTGGCGCTTGCGCACTGACCCCCGGGTCGAATCTCGCGAGGGCGTTAACGCCCGTTATCTGAAACCCGACGACTTCGCAGCTCAGTTCGACCTGGCGACGATTGATGTCTCCTTTATTTCCGCCACCAAAGTTCTGCCGGCAGTGGTCAGTTTGTTGACTGCCAGCGCGCTGGTGATTACGCTTATCAAACCGCAGTTTGAAGTGGGGCGTGGCGAGGTAGGGCGCGGAGGCATCGTTACCGACCCGAAGCAACACGCGCGCGTGATCGAAGAAGTGAATGAGGCAGCGCGGGGGTTGGGATTAAAAGCGCGCAGCGTAATTGAATCGCCCATCCGGGGCGCCGAAGGCAATCAGGAATATCTGGCTGTTTACGAACGCACGACAGACTAATGGCGTAACCTGTCTGGCCTTTGTTAACCTTAGACGTTCATAGATGACCGTTTCTCCAATCAAGCGCGTGGGTGTCGTGGTTAAGCGGCACCAACCGGATGCCCTGCAAACGCTGTGTCGTTTGACCGAGTGGTTAAACGCGCGGGGAATCTCCCTGCTGGGCAGCCCTGAGATCGAACGCGAGCGAATTCAACATGAAACCGGCTGCTCGGTTGAGATCGTTGCGCAGGACAAACTGGCGGCCAGCGTCGATCTGATCTTGGTGCTGGGCGGTGACGGCACCATGATCGCAACCGCGCGCATGGTTGGCGATACTGACGTTCCGGTCATCGGGGTTAACTACGGCGGACTGGGCTATCTCGCGGAGTTTCGCATTGAAGAACTGTTCGAGGCCCTGGAATCGATCCTCAAAGGAGAATTCAAACTCGAAAAGCGAGTGATGCTGGCGGTAGAGTTGTTCCGCGGCAACGATCATGTTAGCGGTAACCGTGTCCTCAATGACGTGGTCATTAACAAATCAGCATTGGCCCGCATAATTGAAATTGAAGCCTACCTCAACCAGCAGTTTGTGAATTCTTTTCGCGCCGATGGTCTGATAGTTTCCACTCCGACGGGCTCGACCGCTTACAATCTCTCCGCCGGCGGCCCGGTAATCTATCCTTCGATGAATGCCATTGTAATCACACCCATTTGCCCCTTCACTTTGTCCAACCGACCAATTGTCGTGCCGGACGACGCCGAGATAGAACTGCGCTTAAAAACGCCGGAAGAAGACGTGGCGCTGACACTCGATGGACAGGTAGGCTTTCCTTTAAAAGTCGAAGACCGGGTAATTATTCGCAAGAGCCGCACGACGTTTAATCTGGTGCAGCCAATGAACCGAAACTATTTTGAGGTGCTGCGCGACAAACTGCGCTGGGGCAGATAAGGGGCTAAGTTTCGGGTTTCGAGTTTAAGGTTTCGAGTTGCAGTTAACGATCTACAACGAGGAACAGGTAACTAAAACACCATGCCGCAAAAAGACGACCAGAACCGAAGCGTCCCGCGCCTTGATGAAGACGCATTCGAGCGTGAGATAACTACAGACCTGGATGATGAGACGCCGGATAAACCAAAGGGTCTCGCGCTCCACACCCGCATCCTGATTGGCCTCGCTGTCGGCGTCATTGCCGGGGTCATGGTTAATCGCCTGGTGGGCGGCGACAACGTGTGGGTGGTACGGATTGTTGATCATGTCACTAATCCGGTGGGCCAACTCTTCCTGCGTCTGTTGCTGATGATTGTGGTACCGCTGGTCTTTTCTTCGCTGGTGGTGGGCGTGGCCGGCATCGGGGACATACGCAAGCTGGGACGCGTGGGGGTGAAATCGTTTGCCTACTGCCTTGTCTTGTCAGCCATCTCCGTGGTGATCGGACTGACCCTGGCTAACACCATCAAGCCGGGCACGCGCATCGATCCCGCGACCAAGGCGGCGCTCGAACAGCGCTACAGCACTGACGCTACGAAGCAAGTGGATGCGGCGAAAAAGTCTGGCGCCGTTGCAACGCCGCTAATGCAAGTGGTCGATACAATCGTGCCTTCAAACCCGTTTGCCGCCATGGCCGGCGTGCCCTCAAATCCGAGCACAGCGACCTCGGGCGGATCGCCCAACATGCTTCACCTAATGTTCTTTGCCCTGGTGGTTGGGATCGCCATAACGCTTATTCCCGTCAAAGCGACTGCGCCGCTGTTGCGCGGGCTCCAGGCTCTCTACGAAATCACGGCGAAGATCATCGAGATAATTATGAAGTTTGCGCCCTATGCCGTGGCCTGTTTGCTCTTTAACAATACGGCGCGGTTCGGGCTCGATCTGTTACAGGCTTTAGGCTGGTTCATCGTGACCGTGTTGCTGGGACTGTCGCTGCACATGTTTGGCGTCTATTCGCTCTCTATCTATTTTCTCTCAAAACTGTCGCCGCTCGATTTCTTTCGCCGCATCAAGACCGTCATCCTCACGGCCTTTTCCACGTCTTCATCGAACGCGACGTTGCCGACTGCCTTGCGCGTCTCAGAGCAGAACCTGGGGGTGCCACAGGAGATTAACAGCTTCGTGTTAACCGTCGGCGCGACAGCAAATCAGAACGGGACGGCTTTGTACGAAGGCGTCACCGTGCTGTTTCTGGCGCAACTGGCGGGCATTGATCTTTCTCTGGGTCAGCAGTTGATGGTTGTTTATTTGGCAATCCTGGGCGGGATCGGCACGGCCGGAGTGCCGTCGGGTTCCATTCCCTTCATCATCGGTGTGTTGGTCACGATTGGTGTGAATCCCGCGCTGATTGCGATCATCCTGGGAGTGGATCGCATACTCGACATGTGCCGCACCACCTTGAATGTGGTGGGCGATATCACGGCCGCCACTTATGTTGCGCGCTCGGAAGGCTACGAGCTTTTGAAACCGCACGAACCGGCCATTGTGCGCGCGGGAGTTGGCGGTGGAGCTCTTTGAAACTTATAGGGTCCATTTCCATATATCATTAATCATTTTGGATCTGAACAAAGTTGAGGTTTCACGCACAGGCGCAAAGAAGAAGCACTCCACACCTTTGCGCCTTTTGGTTTTCAGTTCTCAGCGTCATTTGCGCGAACCTGCTGGCTAACATTTTAGAGCACAAGGAGTACAACGGATGATTTTTCCCATCGCCGATGACAACAGTGATCGGACCACAGCGCCAATTGTTAATTACATTCTGATCGCCATTAACATTTTGGTCTTTGTTTTTCTGCAACAGCTCGGCTCCAACGACCGGTTCACCTACGCGTATTCGACCGTACCGCAGGAGATTGTCACCGGCCGGGATATAACCACTCAGGATGCCGTGCGGACGACACCCACTGGCCAGGAGGTCTTATATCCCGGACTCCAGCCCACGCCGTTTACCGTTTACCTCACGTTAATCACTTCGATGTTCATGCACGGCGGCATTGCGCACATCTTTGGCAACATGCTTTTCCTGTGGATTTTCGGCGACAACCTCGAGCATTCAATGGGGCACGCCAGGTATGCCATTTTCTATCTGGTCTGCGGAATACTTGCCTCACTGGCCCACGTATTTACCACCGCTATGCTGGCCACTGATCAAAGCGGCCTCCTGATCCCCAGTCTGGGCGCTTCCGGCGCGATCTCGGGAGTGCTGGGTGGCTACATTCTGCTTCACCCACATCGTCGGGTAACGGTGTTCCTGTTTCGTATGCTCACTCAGGTTCCAGCTTATGTCGCGATTGGCATGTGGTTCGTCTTCCAGTTAATCAGCGGACTTGGCATGTTGGGTGGTGGATCGCAACAGGGTGGGGTGGCCTATGCCGCTCACATCGGCGGTTTCATCGCCGGGCTCGTGCTGGTCAAGTTCTTTACCATTGGCCGGACGGCAAACTCTCCGGCCTGATATGAATTCCGGGTAAAAACGATGAGCGGTGCTCCGGTGCCGCTCATTCATTTTTTGCGGGATGCTTGATTGCCGTATTAGTCGGGACTCGGTTAAGATCACTATATTCGGCGAGGATTATCATGCCTTCAACTGAAACGTCGCCCACTGCGGTGAGCCAGCAAGGTCTCGACATTCGCCCGACACCGCGCGAAGAGATGGGTCTCTACCCGCTGGACACTTTTCGCTACGAGTTTCCCGGGCGCGAAATAAAGATCAATTTCGAGATGACTGAATTTACGGCCATCTGCCCCTTCTCTGATTTCCCCGACTTTGCCACTATCCGCCTGGAATATGTGCCGAATGAACTCTGCATCGAATTGAAGAGTCTCAAGCTCTACATCAATTCGTTTCGGCAGGTGAAGATATTCCACGAACACGTGATCAACGTGATCCTGGAAGACTTTGTCAGCGCCTGCGATCCCCTCAGCGTCGAGATTGAAGGCGACTTTCATGTGAGGGGAAACATTAAGACTGTAGTCAGGGCAAGCTATAAGAAACAATAGGAAGTATGGACTCAACACCCATTGCCGTCGTTATCGGCCTCGTCGCGCTATTTTTGTTTATCTTCATTGCCCGGCGAATGCTTCGTATGGCCATCAAAATGGTCTTCGTTGGTGTGATCGTAATCGCGTTGCTGGTCGCTGCGGCCATGGGCTGGTTCAACTCTTCAGCAACCAATACAGAACGCCCGGCGCCCGCGCGGCGCGCGCCCGCTCGTTAATCCGACCTGCAAACCATGTCCGAGACCGATACCGACGCCGCCGATCAGTTTGACGCGCGCATCAGTCCGGAAAAACTCAACGAAAGAACTCCCGGCTTATGGCAGCGTTATCGGCGCCTGCCGCGCAATGTCTTTGCCATCAGCCTGGTCAGCCTGCTAAATGACATCTCCAGCGAAATCATCTATCCGTTCCTGCCGATTTTTCTGTCACTTACCCTGGGCGCCTCTCCAGCCATCGTTGGTGTGATCGAAGGCGCCGCCGAATCTCTCTCGAGCCTGCTCAAACTCTTTTCCGGCTACTTCAGCGACCGGCGCGGCAAACGCAAAGTCTTTGTCGTACTTGGCTACTCACTGGCCAACGTGGTCCGCCCGCTGCTTGCCTTTGCCACCAGTTGGCATCAGGTGCTCGCGATTCGCCTGACCGATCGGGTCGGCAAGGGCATACGCAGCGCGCCCCGCGATGCAATGATTGCCGACACGGTAGCGGTGGAAGAGCGCGGTCTGGCGTTCGGCTTTCATCGGGCGATGGACCACACGGGAGCCGTGATCGGCCCTTTGATTGGTTACCTGCTGGTGATGATATTTGCGGCGAACCGCAACGCACCAACGGCAGGCGACTTCACCAGGATATTTCTTTTGGCCTCCATCCCGGCGCTGGCCGCCGTGCTGGTGGTCTCCTTTTTTGTGCGCGAAACGAAGCGCATACGAAGTCCGGCAGAGCTTGAAACTGCGGCGCCGCCACGTCTTTCGCTGCGCGGTTTTGAAGGTAACTTCAAGCGCTTTCTGCCTATCGTTGCGCTCTTCACGCTGTCGAACTCGTCGGATGCGTTTCTGCTGCTGCGGGCCCAGGATGCCGGAGTTTCTATCACCGCTATTCCGCTGCTCTGGGCGGCGCTACATGTTAGTAAGGTGCTGAGCTCAATCTTTGGCGGCGACCTCTCCGATCGTTTGGGGCGAAAACGTTTAATCGTCTCAGGCTGGATTCTGTACGCGGCGGTTTATGCCGGGTTTGCTTTCGTCTCGTCGGCGATTTCCGTCTGGGCCCTGTTCCTGATTTACGGAATCTACTTCGGGCTTGCTGAAGGCGCTGAGAAAGCCCTGGTCGCCGATCTGGTTCGTCCGGAACAGCGCGGCACTGCGTACGGGTTGTATAATCTTGCGTTCGGCATAACAGTGTTACCAGCGTCTTTATTGATGGGCGCGCTCTGGAGTTGGCGGGGGCCAGCCACGGCGTTTCTGGTTAGTGCTGCTCTGGGAACCGTTGCTGCTTTGTTGCTGCTGACCCTGGTAAAGACGCGCGTGCCTTCAAGTGGCACAGACTTCAGTCTGTGAATATAGCGCGGTAGATTCATCAGAGATTGAAGTGGCCACCAGGGCGTAGTTTTTCACAGACTGAAGTCTGTGCCACCAGGAAAATGAAGTACCAGGTAATAAAAACGGAAGCAGAGCTTCGCGCCGCAGTCGAATCACTTGAAAAACAAGGTGCTATCGGCCTCGATACGGAAACCACCGACCTCGATCCTTACAATGCTCGCCTGCGCCTGATCCAACTGGCTGCCCCCGACGGTGTCCGCGTCATCGACATGGATGCGTTTGCCAATGGCGATTTTTCCCAAAATGAGACCTTCGCCTCGCTGAAACGGTTGCTGGAAGCGCCGCGCCCAATAAAGATCGCGCACAACGCAAAGTTTGACGCGAAATTCATCAAACACAACCTCGGCGCCGACATCGGCGGTTTATTCGACACGTTGTTAGCCAGCCAGCTGATCGGCGCCGGTGACATCGAGGAACGGCACGGGCTGGACACGGTCGCCGCCCGCTATCTGAACGAATCAGTGGACAAGTCGGAGCGCCTGAGCAATTGGAACTTTGAACTGTCGGAAGCGCAGCTGGAATATGCGGCGCGCGATGCGGCGATTCTTTTGCCTCTGCGCGAAAAACTGATCGAGCGATTGAAGTCAGATTCGCTGATCAAATGCGCGCAGCTCGAATTTGAATGCGTGATGCCGGTCGCCGACATCGAGCTGACGGGCTTCTACATGCGTAAGGATCGCTGGCTCGAGCAGCTGACAATCGTTGAAAAACGACGCGGCGAACTGGCTGAAGAGCTGCAGGAAATTTTGGCGGAAGAGTCGTCTCAGGGAACACTTTTCGGCGGCCCTCAACGCGACGACATCAATCTCGATTCGCATCAACAATTGACGCAAGCGCTCCAACGCCTGGGCATTCCAGTGCCTGATTCTACCCGCAACTGGAAATTGCAGCCCCTGGCCGTCCAGTATCCGGTCGTGGCCCAACTGCTCGAGTACCGCACGGTGCAAAAGGCGCTGACAAGTTATGGCCGGAACATGATCGAGCTGATCAATCCCGCCACTGGCCGCCTGCATGCAGACTTTCGCCAGATTGGCGCTCCGACAGGAAGGTTTTCCTGCACGAATCCAAACATCCAACAAGTACCGCACGCCCTGGAGTATCGTCGCTGCTTCAGCGGTCACCCCGACGGCCGCAAACTAATCATTGCCGATTATTCGCAGATCGAGCTGCGCATCCTGGCCCAGTTCTCCGGCGATCAGGCCTTCATTAAGGCGTTCAATTCCGGGGCAGATCTTCATCGCGTTACTGCCGCTGAAGTCTTTAATGTATCTCTGGATCAAGTCAGCAAAGAACAGCGCGACTTTGCCAAGCGCTTGAACTTCGGCGTGGTTTACGGCATTGGCGCGCAGCGCTTCTCGATGATGACCGGGTTAAGTGTCACCGAAGCGGAGAATGTTCTGCGCAAGTATTTCGCCACCTATCGCCAGTTGGATACCTACCTCCACGAAGCGGCAAACCGCGCCGTTCGCGATCGTCAGGCCCGGACCGGATCCGGCCGGCTGGTGCGCTTTCGCTATGACGACCAGGATCGCCAACAAATCTCGATGACCAGGCGGAACGGCAAAAACACCCCTATTCAAGGGACCAGCGCGGACATCTTGAAAAGAGCGTTACGCCTGCTGCGAGATGAGCTAAAAGAGACCTCCGGCCGGATCGTAAACATCATTCATGATGAGATTGTGGTTGAGGCTGAGGCGAACGACGCTGATGAAGTGGCTCGCCGGGTGGAACGGGCGATGTGTGCCGCGGGGGAAGAGTATGTCACGGTGGTGCCGATAAAAGTTGAAATAGAAATAGCCGACGAGTGGGTAAAGTAGGGTCTGTTTCGTTTCAATTACCGGCAAAGATCCGTCGCGGCATTACCCAAGAGGCAATTCAATAGTCCGCGTAGTGGACGTATGAAAATAGCCCAGCACTTCAGTGCTGGGATTCGCCAAGCCGTCTGGTAGATAGTCCGTGAAACGGACGACTGAACAACATTGGTCGTTGAACCGAAGAATCGCAATGCAGCCGTCCGTTTCACGGACTGTGGCCACCACTCTGCGAAACACCCCAGCACTCAAGTGCTGGGCTATTTTCACTCGGCCGCTTCGCGGACTAAAGCCGCAAACTAACAGTTTGCGTTCGAGATTCTAATGCTGATCGATTCATTCCTTCCCGTTCCCCACTTTGCCGAGAAGCACAGTATTAAGATCAGAGCGAATCAGGAGACTGTCTATCAGGCTGTTCGGACCGCCGACCTCGGGGGCTCAGCGATCGTCAAAGGCCTGCTGCTGCTACGCTCGCTTCCGCAGTTCTTTTTGCAGCGGGGCCCGCGCCAACCACGAGCCAATACGGCGATAACCCTTAGAACCCTCGTCAATGCCGGTTTCGGTATCCTGGCTGAAGAACCACCGCGCGAAATCGTCCTCGGAGTGACCGGGCCATTCTGGCGCCTGGTGGGAAATGTCTTGCCTTTCAATGCAGAAGATTTTAAGGGGGCCGTGCGTCCGGGTGTAGCTCGCGCCGTTTGGAACTTTTCCGTGGCAGAGACTGCCGGGGCACACAGCATCCTTACCACCGAAACGCGTATTGTTTGTGGCGATGCTGCCAGCCGGCGCAAGTTTCGCGCTTACTGGCTGCTCGTGCGCCCGTTCAGCGGACTTATTCGGCTCCTGATGCTAAGGGCGATCAGGCAGAGTGTCCGCCACAATCCAGAATCTGTTACTTGAGGGAAATTGATCGGCGTTCATTTAAGGAGTTTGGCGAACATTTCCGATTCCCGGGTCATATGAATTGCTTTCTCAAACGACTAATACTCTGAACACGGAGCAAATCCGTGAGCGTAGACCTGATGGACATTTCGGAGCTGAAGGACGAGCTGGAAAGGCTTCATGGCTCCAGTTTCGGCTGGGCGCTGAGTTGTTGCCGGTGGGATCGAGCAGCCGCCGAAGAGGTTTTGCAGATGGTCTACTTGAAGATCCTGGAAGGTAAAGCGCGTTACCGCGGTGAAGCCAGCGTCAAGACGTGGCTGTTTGCGGTGATTCGCAAGACGGCCATAGGTGAACACCGCAAGAGCCTGCTGTGCGGCTTGAGACTGAGCACCGTGCCGGATCCCACGATCATGCGCAGCGCTTTTGCAGAGGAACCCGCGAAGGCCTTTGAAAGATCCGAAGCGCAGTTGCGGTTTCAGAGCGCGCTGGAGCAATTGCCCGCGCGGCAGCGTGAAGTTCTGCATTTGGTCTTTTACGAAGACCTGAGCTTGCGGGAAGCCGCCGACGTAATGCACATCTCGATTGGCAGCGTGCGGCAGCATTACGAACGCGGGAAGAAACACCTGCGGCAATCCCTGGCACAGACGGAAGTTGCTTATGGAATTGGTTGGCGAAGAAAAGAAAATCCAGGCGCTGTTTTGTGACTTAAAGCTCGCAGACCAGCAGATCACTCCACGATTCACCAGCGTGTGGATCCGTGCCGAGTCGAGAACTCCAGGACCGCGTAATGCATTCAAACTCTGGTTGGTAGCATCGGCGGTGCTGCTGGTAACCCTTTTCTCTCTGACTCTATGGTCGATCCGGCGGCAGCAAAACCAGCTAATCCTGGCAGGCGTTACCGGGCCGGCGAATTCCAATCTCGGGTCGTCGCAAACCACGAAACACGAACAACCGAATCCCCTGTCAACGATTGGGCAGCACCATCCAGTCAGCCCGCGTCTGGTCGGATTCCCCACGCGCCGCAAGGCATCGATCCTGCCTGCCAGACGAGTTGAGATTCAAAATGCCGCGGCGATTTCAAACTGGCAATCACCGACCATAACGTTCCTGCGGTCACCTGGGGATGAAGTGCTTAGCTCGCTGCCGCAACTAAACGAAAGCGTAAACAAACTAAGATCATTTCTGCCAAGTCGCGATAACTATTGAGGAGGAATCAAATGAAGAACAGGTTTGAATCGTTATTCGGAGTCCTGATCGCCGTAGCATTCCTGAGTCTGCAGGTGGTATCCGCGCAGCAGCTGCAACCGGCGCATCACCCGCAGCCGGGTGAACCCATGCAACCGGCACAACAGCCAGCACCAGCGCCTCAGCCGCAACCTGCTCAAGCGCCACATCCGCCCCGGGATCCGCTGGGCGAAGCGATATTTCCGCCGGAGATGATCATGCAGCACACGCGCGAGCTCGGGCTGACGGACGAGCAAAAGATATTCATGCGCAGCGAGATTCAAAGGACCACTACGCGCTTCAACGAGCTGCAGTGGCAGTTGCAGGACGCGGTTGAAGCAATGCATGAGATCATGAAAAGCAATTCGATAAATGAGCAGGCCGCATTGGCGCAACTGGAAAAGGTGCTCGATGCTGAACGCGAAATCAAACGGCTGCACATCGGAATGGCTATTCGCATCAAGAATAAGTTGACGCTGGAGCAGCAGCAGAAACTACAGGCGATTAGATGGGCGCCACATCCGGATGGCGAACCAGGTCGGGGCCCGGACCATGGCCCTGGGGGAAGGCCTGGACATGGGCCTGACGGTCCTCCTCCCCCGGGACGCGCACCCGGATCAGCCCCTCGGCCTGAAGGTTCGTGATATCTCGCGGATCATCAATTTCGCCTGCATATCAGTCCTTTCCTGTAAAAAGCACCAGCTAATGCGCGCGCGTCATCTCGTAACGGACGCGCGCGCCTCCCCAGCAATCAATCCATTGACGTCGAGCACCTGGCGAACTGGCCTGGCGGCAAATGAGTTTTGCTGCGGGCTATTCGACTATCAATTCACAGCGGGCGGCAAATAGGGCCCGGCAATACTTCGCGGTCAAAGAAAGGCAGCGGAAAGGCCTCCTTGACAGTGCGTGCCGCGCTCAAATAGTCTTGCTCGAACCAAATGCTTTGATAATCGCGGTATTCCCGCCGGTAGAGCTACCGCAAGCAACACAGTCAAATTCTTTCTATGGCTCGGACTTCATTCTTCTCGTTAATAACCAGACAGGCACGCAATTCGATGTGGATTACCCGGGCGGCGGGGTGCGGAAAAATCCTGACATGAGAGTTTTCACCGCGTGCGCAGATCTCTTTCACCTGTGCGAACCAGCCGCGAAGTAGTGTCGGAGGAAACCTGATTAGATGGTCAAGGACAAAATCATTTCGCTGATCACTGAGAAACGCGCCCATGTCGGAGTCATCGGTCTGGGCTATGTGGGCTTGCCGCTGCTGGCCGAATTCGGGCGCAGCGGGTTTAGCTGCACCGGTTTTGAAGTTGACGACAAAAAGGCCGCCCGGATTAACGCGGGCGATTCCTACATCGGGGACATTTCGTCTGCAGTGATAAAGGAACTGGTTGAAGCGGGACGACTACGCGCGACCACGGATTTCGATCATCTGCAAGAGTGTGATGCGGTCATTATCTGCGTCCCCACCCCTCTGCGAAAAACCAAAGAGCCGGATGTTTCATACATTCTGGCCGCAGCGGAAGAGATTACGAAACGTCTTCATCGTGGGCAGTTGATTATTCTGGAGTCGACTACTTACCCCGGCACGACGGATGAAGTGTTGCTGCCCATGTTCGCTGACACGGGTTTAAAACTCGACGAAGATTTCCTGCTGGCTTTCTCGCCGGAACGAGTTGATCCGGGCAATCCTCAATTCCAGACGCACAACATTCCCAAAGTCGTGGGCGGTGTGACGGATGATTCGACGGCGGCGGCGGCGCATCTCTACTCGCAAATTGTTGACAGCGTTCACGCCGTAAGTTCGGCGCGCGTGGCCGAGACGGCCAAACTGCTGGAAAACACTTTTCGCGCCGTGAATATCGGGATGGCGAATGAGATGGCGCGCCTCTGTTACGCGCTGAACATCGATACGTGGGAAGTCATACGGGCGGCGGCTACCAAACCTTTTGGCTTCATGCCGTTTTATCCGGGACCGGGAATCGGCGGTCACTGTATTCCGCTGGATCCACATTATCTCTCCTGGAAAGCACGGCAACACGGCTTTGATTCCCGCTTTATCAGCCTGGCGGAAGAAGTTAACTCGCGTATGCCCGATCATGTGATCCAGCTCATCTCGGACGGATTGAACGACGAACGGAAAGCGATGAAGGGTTCGCGAGTTTTGCTCCTGGGCGTTGCCTACAAGCAGGACATCAATGACGTGCGCGAGAGTCCGGCGCTTTCAATTATTGATCGCCTGCGCAGCAAGGGAGCTGAAGTTCGTTACCATGATCCGTTTGTCGATGAAGTGAGGTTTGACGAGGCGCACACGGAAGCTCCCGGCGAGCCCTTGCGATCAGTTGAACTAACTGAGGATGAGATTAAGAGCGCCGACTGTATCGTCATCGTTACTAATCACAGCCAGATTGATTACCAACGCATTACGGAGTTGGCGCCGCTGGTGGTGGATACTCGCAACGCTCTGAACGGTGATCTGAGGCGCCAGAGCCGGGCGCGGATAATTCGATTGTAGCTGGCTAAGAACGGATCGCCTTCATCGAGGTACAAAGCGAATGGGTTGAGGTCAGATGCTGTGAGAACGTCATGGATGAGTTAATTTTTAACGTGGAAGAATCACCCGAAGGAGGCTACGTTGCGCGCGCGCTTGGAGTCTCAATCTTTACTGAAGCTGATCGTCTTGCTGACCTGCGGGAACAGGTGAGAGACGCTGTGCACTGCCATTTTAATCAGGGTCAGTGCCCCAAGATCATCCGCCTTCACTTTGTTCGATGCTCAAAGTAATCAATGTCGTCGGGGCGCGGCCTAATGTCATGAAGGTGGCCCCCATCGTCGAAGCCATGAAGCGGCGCGAGCGAGAGTTCACGCCGCTTGTTGTTCATACGGGCCAGCATTACGACGAGCTGATGTCCGACGTCTTTTTCCGCGATCTCGAATTGGCGGCGCCGGACATTCATCTGGAGGTTGGCTCCGCCTCGCCTACCGCCCAAACAGCTGCGGTGATGGAGCGTTTTGAGCCCGTCGTGATTCGGGAGAAGCCAGACTGGGTGGTGGTTGTCGGGGACGTGAACTCCACGCTAGCCTGCGCGCTGGTAGCCAATAAGCTCGGAGTGAAGGTGGCGCACGTGGAAGCGGGCCTGCGCAGTCGAGACCGCTCGATGCCCGAAGAGATCAATCGTATATTGACAGACCAGGTCGCTGACCTCTTGCTTGCGCCTTCATCGGATGCGGTTGATAACCTGCGGGCTGAAGGGATTCCATTGGAACGAATCCGCCTGGTTGGCAATGTGATGATCGACTCGCTCTTGAAACATCTGGCTAAGGCGAAGGGCTCGACCATCCGGGAAAAACTTGAAGTCGCCGGAAAGGATTATGCCGTTATAACTCTGCACCGGCCGTCCAATGTTGATAACCCGGACTCGTTTGCGCGCATCCTCGGGGCGCTGGAAGAGATAGCCCGGCGCCTGCCAATCGTTTTTCCCGTTCACCCGCGGACGAAGAAGATGTTGGATGAGTTTGGCTTTGCCGCGCGCGTGGAACGTAGCGGTCTGCACTTCATTGAGCCGCTCGGTTATCTGGACTTCCTTGGTCTCTATAGCGGAGCGCGCCTGGTACTGACGGATTCCGGCGGCATTCAGGAGGAAACCACGGTGCTGGGCATTCCCTGCCTGACGTTGCGCGAGAATACCGAGCGACCGATCACTGTCGAGAGCGGAACGAACACGGTGGTGGGCACTGACCCGCAAAAGATTTTGGCGGCGGCGATTGCCGCGCTCGATGGATCGGGAACTCGCGAGTACAAGATTCCGGCCCTGTGGGACGGACACACCGCGGATCGCATTCTCGACGCTTTAGCGAATGCCTAGAGTTTGAACGTAGAGCTTGATGGAGTACCCGCAGTCCAACTCTCGTGCCTGGTTCGTGTGATTTAGTAGATGTATCGTTTTTGGAAGCGCCGCTTAGTTGCCTACACCTGACTCCCAACCATCGCTCCCAAAGCGACTGCAGAGGATCGTTACCAGGAAAATTCTTCCCGTGACGCTCGTCACGTTGATCTGCATCCTGCTGTTGGAAGTGGGGATCAGAGTCGCTTATCGCATCAGAAATTCTCGCGTCCAATATGTGATGCTGCCTTACATGGTGCGGAACTTCGGCGCGGTGCCTCCGTGGGCCGACGGCTTGCGGATACTGGATCTTGACGATGAGTTAATGCACCGGGGCAGACCGCATACGCGGCGCACTTACCTGGACCTGTTTTGTCCCATGCCGTCGGACGAGGAGCGCAAAGCGCTGCTGGGCCGGTTCAGTCCTGGAATCCCCGAAGAGTTCAAAAATAAGCCGGTCTGGTCCATCTCGCTGAACGCGGACGGGTTTAGAGACAACGAGTTTCAGACCACCAAATCCGCGGACACGATTCGCATAATTGCGCTGGGCGATTCCTGGACCTTCGGACACAACGTCGAGTCCGATCAAACTTATCCCAATCAATTGCGCGCACTACTCCGGCGCGACCTTCCCGGCAGGAACCTCGAAGTGCTCAACCTGGGGATGTTGGCCTACACGTCTCACGAAGGCCTGAAGCTTTTGCGGCAAAAAGCTCTGGGATTGCAACCGGACATTGTGCTAATCGGCTATTCAATGAATGACGCTTCAATCTCAGGCTGGCATGACAATGACGTCTTTGTGCCAAAGCAGAAGCGGTTTAGTTTGCGACGGTTCATTACTCAGAACTCCGAGTTGTACAAGTTGGCTATGTACCTGGGCCAGCTCAAGAAGTTTCAGTCGGTAACGATGGGCGACACCATCAAGGCTGTCAGCGATCCCAACGACAAGTTTATTTATGAGTCGTGGGTCAGCGCCGACGCGCTCGAAGCTGCCGATTACCAGAAACTTGAGGCAAGAGTAAGGGTGCCACCCGCTGATTACGAGCAGAACATTCGCGAAATGATTCGGGTGGTAAGAGAATACGGCGCAACGCCCATCCTGCTGCATAACGAGCTGCGCCCCGGCAGTCCCTACCAGACAGCGCTGCAAAAGATTTCTCGAGAAGAAGTGGTCCCCCTGATTGATAGCTGCCAATTGATCGGCGATGAGCGGCAGCGAATCGAAGCTGAGATGGAGCAGAAGTTAGGTCTGCAATGGACTCCTGTTGCAGGGAGCGGCCCAGTTGAAGTTGTCTTTCGGGTGCAGATGGATCGAGCTGCGGTTCCAAAGGCATTGTCTATTGTCGGGCCTTATACCCAACTGGGTGACAACGTGCCGAACAAAGTGTTCATGTTTGACGACGGCACGCATGGCGATCAAAAAGGCGGGGATAGCATCTGGTCATTCACCGCGACGTTTTCACCCGGCCAGAAGATTTTTTACATGTACACAAACAGTGGCGCAGAGGGAAAGTGGGAGAACCTCGATCTACCGAAGGTGCGTAACTTTGTTGTCCCCTCTTCTGGGGGCGCAACTTACCGGCCGATCGAGACGTTTGGGAAACTATATCTACAGGCCGACGGGTTTCATACCAACGCTGAAGGGTACAAAATCATTGCCCATGCCGTGAAAGACGAGTTGATTAAGACGGAGAAGTTTCAGGCATTGATTACGCGTTGAAGGAGGAGGCCTTTGCGCCTTACGTCTCCTTTCTTAGCGCCTTTGCGTGAAACCTCAACTTGAAAGCCACAAACAGCGGATTGACTTCGCCACTCCCGACAGAAAGTATTCCATCTCATTCACACCCGGTTGCAACCGGGTGATGCCAGTCTGCCTCATGATGGGCCAACCGTTTCAACGGTTTCTAATTAGCCGGAAGATAAACCGTTGAAACGGTTGTGCGAACCCAGATTGGCCACTGATCACCCGGTTAAAACCGGGTGTTAATGAGATGAAGCACTCGGCAAGGACCGGTTAGCGTCCGACATACTCTCACCCGCTTGAACGGGTCCTTCAATGCGGTAGATTTTCACACGGCGGCGCGGGCCCTCCTGATGATGGAGCGGAATGCCGGAATTGTAATACCCAAGCATCGTCGAGAGCGGCAGCCGATCACCAATAGCAAATTCAGCCACCGGCTTTAGACGGTAGCGCCGCAGATGGGCCAGCACCGGCTCTGGAGCATAGACACTGTCGGTAGTTACCAGCCAGTCGCCGGAATGCAAATCAGATTCGTCAGGCAGCACTGGCTTCATGCCGGCCTGTTCGCCGTAGAACTGAAGACCCCAACGTCCCAGGTACCAGGTACTCTGGCCCGGAGGCGTAGTCGAAATTGTTTGCCTTGCTTGCTCAATCGCGGCCTTCTCCGCATACGCATCGTTGAAATCAGTCGCATAAAACAGCAGGCCGAGCGCGATACCGCCCCACGCGGTCCATCTAACCAAAGCCGCTCGCGCTGGCGTGGATTGGGCCAACAACCTTCCCACCAACAGCGTGCTAACAACCAGCAGTAACAAAACCCGGCGCACGGCTGGAATTGGCGAGAGCACGAAATAGCCCACTACCTCCATCAGCCACCAGCCCACCAGAAACCATTCGACTTTGTATTCCGGCCAGACTGGCAAATAGTCTTTCACGTTGCGGAAAATCTTCGTCAGGCGACTGATGACGAAGAGGAAGCTGGCAAAAAAGCTAATGCCGAACACACTGAAGACAACGTGAGCAAGAGCGAGATTTTTATTACCACCCCACGATTGAAATCGTTCCGGGACAAAGGCAATCAGCAGAAAGCCGAGAGTAACGCCGATCGCCGCAATGGCAATAACCCTCCGCTTCACTCCAAGTGCAACTAACGACAGCAGCATGAAAAAGGGCGCCGCAGCTCCCATGCTGGTGACAATGGGCCATGCCAGGTAGGCGTACTTAGCCATTAAATTCACTGAGCCGTAGGTTTGCGATTGCGCCAAAAAGTGTGACCGGCCGGCGCTGAGGTAGATGAAAGCTTCCCAGGAAAGAAAGAAAGCTGCGGCGGTTACTGCCGCAAGCATACCCACGCGATATCTTTTAAATAGAAACGAGTGAAATAAGACGACGCCCACGGCCAACAGGCCGTTGTATTTCGTCTGCGCCGCAATCCCGATCACTAGCCCGGCGGCGGCAGCCAGCGGCAAGGATCCGCGTTCCGACGCCCGAAGGAAAATTACAATCGCGGAGAGAATCAGTGCGGCCGCCGGGACGTCAAGCATGAGATTGAAACTCGGCAGGAATACCGGCGAGAGAATAACCATGCCCGTCAGAATCATTTCGTAGCGCCCGGCAAATCTCCGCAGCAGCGAGTGCAAAGAAAAGACCAGCAGCAAGGCATAGGGAAACAGCCAGAGCTTCCACCAGAACGGGTGCGGGCCAAAAACTCTGATGGCGACGGCCCACCAGTACTGCATCAGCACCGGCGCCAGGGCTTGAATCGCCGGCTCCGGCCGGTCGTTCTGAAATATTCTGAAACCGTAAGGGTCGAGCGGATGTTGCGCAATCTGTTCGGCGTGATAATGGTAAAGGGTATCGTCAATGCAAAGCGGCTTAAAGGCGTTCAGCAAGGTAAACAAGAGCGCCAGCGCGAATAGCCATGACACGGGAGCGAAACGAATTGCCATTTCATGTCAGAGGCGCTTTGGATCAGCGCGTGCCGAAGTGTTCAGAAAGTGGAGTAATATATCACCTCCAACGAATTAGCTCAGCGTTAGCCTACTGCTCGTGCTAGTGCAGTTTGAATTTAACGCTGAAAGCGTTGGCTAGTTTCAGCCCAGGGTTGCGCTTTGGCAACCCTGGGAAAGAAGCGCCACATTTCCAGAGGACGCAAACCCTGAAAGGGTTGCGGCGCGGTAACAGCAAACTGTCGCAACTCCTTCAGAGTTGCGACAAGACCAACAGGCATCTTATCCCCAGGGTTTCAAAGCAAACCCTGGGCTGGAATTAGCCAACGCCTTCGCCGTTAAGTTCAAACTGCACCACTACCCTACTGCTCGATGATGGTGACACTTTCTGCAGACTGAATCACTGAATTGATAAGCACCCGCGTTCTCATTGCCGTCTTCGCCTTACTAGCCGTTTTGATCGTCATTCTGGCTACGCCTTTTGGAATTGGAATCACTCCCGATTCGACCGTGTACCTGGAGGCCGCTCGTAACCTGGTTGATGGCCATGGTTTGATGGCGCTGGCAAAGGGTGAGGTCCGGCCGCTGACCCATTATCCGCCCCTCTATCCTTCCTTGCTGGCGTTGCTCAGCGCTACTCATGTCTCGGGCGAGACTGCGGCTCGCTGGCTGCAGGCCGCGCTCTTTGGCGCGAATGTGTGGATCGTGGGACTGGCAATTGCCCGCTATGCACGCGAATCGTTTTGGCTTCCCATCATTGGCGCGCTACTGACACTTACAGCGCCCGACTTAGCCTCGGTGCACACCTTTGCCCTAACGGAGCCGTTGTTCATTCTCCTGACAGTGAGTTGTCTGGTAACGCTGGCGAGATTTCTCGAAACAGAGCGGTGGTGGTATTTGATCGTAGCAGCTTTGCTGGCAGCGCTGGCCGTGCTTACCCGGTACGTCGGTGGAGCCGTAATCAGCACCGGCGTGATTGCGTTGCTGCTCGCGGGTAAACCGGATTGGCGTAAACGTTTCACTTCCGCGATAGCCTTTGGCGCCATAGCGTCGATCCCGATGTTGGTGTGGATGCTGCGCAACGCCCGGCTTAGCGGAGCAGCAACTGATCGGCAGCTGGATTTTCACTTACCCGGTCTGAAGCAAGTCGTACTGGTATTTTCGACGTTCTCTTCCTGGTTGCTCCTGGGTAAGGTGCGCACTGACTTGCGAGCCGCGTTCTTTGTCGCGGAAGTCATTGTGGCGAGTATCTTCATTCTTTATCTCTGGAAGCAGGTCAGACAGTCGTCATCCACGCGGGTAAGGTCCGGCGGAACACCCAGCCCCCATTACGGCTTGGCGAAATTACCTCTCGTGATTTTGATTTTTGTTGTTTGCTACGTTGGTTTTTTAGTTATCACGGCGACGCTATTCGATGTCGTGATTTTCGATGACCGCGCCATGGTTCCCGTCCACGCGGTCTCAATCATTCTGTTCTTGTGTGTAGTATGGAAATTCTGGCCGCATTTTGACGGACGTCGCGTAATCCGGATGGCTTTGGTACTGGTGGCAGTGAACCTGCTCGGCTCTTACTCGCTGCGGGCGGTAAACTGGTTCAATCGCACGCGGCAGGATGGTCAGATTTATGCCAGCAGAATATGGAAAGACTCGCAAACGATCGCGTACCTCAGGAATCTGCCGCCCGAGGTTTTCATTTATTCCAACGGTTACGACGGTATCTATTACCTTACCGGCCGGCCGGGACAGTTCATCCCCGAAAAGACTGTTTTCGTTACCGGGAGGGCCAATCAGAACTACGAAGCTGAGTTGGAAAAAATGAGAAAGACTCTGAGGGAAAAGAAAAGCGTGCTGGTTTACTTCAACACGCTGCCGGAACGCTGGTACCAGCCAGCGGAAAGTGAGCTAAGGATACGCCTATCGTTAACAGCGATCTCCACAGCCAAGGATGGATCAATCTATCTGGGAAACATCAACCCACGCTAAAGAGGGGGTTCAAGAATTAGACGGCACGTGTCGATCAACTGTTTCCACGTTTACGGAGAACGATGAGTTTTTTCACCTCAACCTGCAAATCCAGTCATTAGAAGGGCATGTTGTATCTGACAAGTTCCTCTGCCTTTCTGGTGTCGCGCTCCAGTCTTAACCGCAGGAGTAATTGCCTGCCAGTTTCCGTTAGAATGAAGCTGAAGGATCCTTCGTCAACGACGAGACCGAATTCGGCTAATCTTAACATTATCCCATGCGGCGGTTGGCCCAGGTAAAAGTTCAAATAATGCCGCTGTCGAAACAGGTTGCCGCTCAACCAGAACAGGTGAATAAGACCTGGTTTTGAATCTCCGAAGATTTCAGCAACCTGGTTAAATACTTCAATAGATTCTGGCGAGAATTCGGAAATATTTGCCTCTTCCTCTAACAGGATCTTATACATCCCATCGAATGTTAGGCCGTTATAGGATGCGGGATCCGGTGACATGTTTGCGACTTGTTGACGCAACTCGGCATTTTCCTTGGCCAGTCGGGCCATCTCCTCCGCTACCGCGCCCGCGTTCATCGCCTCGCTACCCGGAATCCAACCAGTGAGATCATCACGCCGACTGAATTCAGACATCGTTTCCAGAATGGCGAGTTTTATGTCACGGGGATCACGCCAGAACTTCACCAACTTGCCCAGGACCTGCGCCTTAAAGTCCTTGAGTTTTTGAGGATTATCCCGCTCGATCACCTTGGTACCTGCACTCTTTACCTTTTTCTCAAGATGATCTTCCTCAATCACAACCGCGAAGAATGGTTTGTTTTGCGCGACTGCATACTCATACTCCAGTTCGATATAACTCTTGCCACTCTCCGGTTCGATGCTGCCGTAACGTCCTCCCAGAATCAGCAAGTAAACATCGGATTCATCTATCCACCGCCTGATGACGCTCATCTGCGATTGATCTCCGGCGGCGAAGAGTTCCATGCCGGCAGGTATGTGTCCTGCGGTTAGGATAGCTTCGACGGCGGCTTGTCGCTCTTCGTGCAGGTCGGTGTAGGTTGAGGAAACAAATACTTGAAGCTTTTTCTTATGAGCCATACTGCTTTCTCATTCTGAGCCTCGTGAGAAGGTGGGTTTTAGATAATCCGTTTGTCTTTCGACGGCCTCATAACGCGTCGAATTCGTCAGGAGTCAACATTGCCTGGCGTAAGATACTCCGCAGTGTGCCGAGGGCAATCTCGCGGTGCTGAGGAACGATGGCGGTAACTACACCCTCTCGAGTGAACTTCACAAACTTACGATGACTCCCTCTGCCGGGTCTCTCTTCGAATCCAGCTGTCTCGAGTTTGCGCTTCACGACACGGTAAGGGAGAGATCTAAGCAACGCCATTAGTCAACCCGGTCACCGCTGGCGCGCGCGTCGGCATCTACCAGGGCCCACGGTTCGACCTCGGCTTCGAAGGCTATCACTTCTGGAACAAGGGTCGCGACCGGAGGCGCGAAGTGGGCCTCAATAGCCTCAGTCAGATTCTCCAGCGCCTCCTCTTTGGTACTGCCCTGACTGGCAATCTCAAACTCCCTGCACTGAGCTATGTACCACTTCCCCTCTTGCCATATAGTAGCAGTGAATATTTCTTTCATTTCGGTTGCCTTTTGTGCGGACCGGCGACTGTATTTCAAATTTGAGTATAGCAGCGCGGGTCATACGTTCGCGAGTGGTAGGGCATCCGATGATACCAACGAATCATAAAGTCTCACCAAATCCGCGATGTGCCGATCGATACCAAAACTTTCCCGGGCCCATTGTCTGGCGTTGGAAGCAAGACGTTGACGCTCCTCTGAGTCGTTAACAAGGGCGGCAAGTTTTGCTGCCAGATCATCCCGATCTCCCGTTCGAAACAAAACCGCCTGCTCTCCTTCATTCGAGACCTCGCGTAGCGCCGGAATATCGGATAGCACCGTGGGCACACCGGCCATCATGGCTTCGATCACGGAAATCGGCGAGCCTTCACGTAGACTGGAAAGTACGAATACATCGAGCGAACTCAACACGTCCGCAATGTCAGTGCGCTTTCCGAGGAAGTGGACTCGATGATCAATACCTTCTCGACGGCAAAGCTCTACGCATTCATCAAAAAGCTCCGGCGCTGCTGCAGAGCGCGCGCCGGCAAAGATGAATTGCGCCTGGGGAACTCGAGCGAAGATATCCGGTAGCGCCCGGCACACTGTTAACTGATCCTTCAGCGCCACAGGTTGGAAGTTGCCGACCATGCCCAGGAGTAATGCGTCATCCTGCAGGCCCAATTCGGTGCGCAGTTTTCGCCCCGCAGACTGCAGTCGCGCCGGGTCGACGCCGTTATTGATGAGAAAACAGTTTTCACCCGCAATAGTCTTATTCGCCTGCAGCTCTTGTAAAAGATTCTGACTGACGGCGATCTTAGCGTCGATGCGAGGCAGGACAAATCTGAGGGCCAGCTCGTTTTTAGTTCCCGGGTAAACCCCATGCAGTGTCAGTGCTTTTTTAGTGTCACTGCCGCGAGTGGCCAGGTACAGGTGCAGGGCTTCGACTGGTTGATGGCTATGCACCACCCGAATGCCGTGCTCGGCGATAATCCGCCGCAGCTCTAAAGCCAGGGCCAGATCGACAGGTAGTTTTCTTTTCAGCCGGATAAACTCAACGCCGGAGTCGCGAAACTCATTCTCGAGATCGCCGCCTCCGGTCGCCACGAACGTCAAATCCAGACCATTAGCACGCGCGTTACGACAAACGTCCAGCATCATGGTCTCAGCGCCACCGCGATTTAACGAATCCAGAATGTGCAGGACTTTAATCAAATTAGTGGCACAGACTTCAGTCTGTGATTGCAAGTGGCCATCTGCTCAACGTGGAAAGCATGAAGGTCAAAACTTGTGTCTTCAATGTGGCACAGACTTCAGTCTGTGATTGCAAGTGGCCATCTGCTCGCTGGAAAAGCATGAAGGTCAAAACTTGTGTCTGCGATCGGGAATCACAGACTGAAGTCTGTGACACTGTTTGAAATAATGCTGGTGATCAAATATAAGCTCTTCCTTCGTTCACGTGGACTTTGATTAGTCGCAAACTAAAGTTTGCGTTACACACTTAATGAAGCAGACCCTGACTCTTGCAGTTCTTGCCGGCGCCAATATTCTTCTCTCACTGCTGTTCCAGTGGTACGTCATAACACAACTCGGCGTAGGAATTGAAACAGACGCACTGTTCGCGGCCATGGCTTTGCCGACCTTAATCCTGAGCGTAGTTAGCTCCTCGCTGACGCACGTACTGGTGCCCTTGCTGGCCACCGAGAATGAAATCACTTTTCGCCAAAACGCGTGGGGCTTCTTTCTCGGCGTGAGCGCGCTCTTTACGATCCTGGCCCTGGCCCTGTTTGTCACTGCCGGCTACTGGGTGCCGTGGCTGGTTCCGGGATTCTCCGTTCCGGCAAAATTGTTGACCGTTAGTCTGACCAAGATTCAACTCGTTAGTATGATCTTAACCGCCTCAGTTTCGGTGCTCTGGTCCGTATACCATGCGCGCAAGCAATTCATATGGGTTGAGCTATCTACGCTTTTGTCCAATCTCGTGGCACTGGGACTGATTATCAAACTGCTCGCGATTTATGGAATCGCGGCCGCCGCTTTCATCATTGTTCTTCGAACTCTAATGCAAGTGCTTTGGTTGCTGCCCGGCCTGGGGCGCTGGCAGTGGCCGCGATGGGACTCGGAGGCAATGCGAGAAGCAAGGCGACGCATCCGGCCGTTGCTAATAGGAACGGCATACTACCGAACCGACCCGCTGGTTGATCGCTATCTGGCATCGATGGCGCCGGCGGGCGGACTGTCATTGCTTTACATTGGCCAGCAAATTTACGGGGTCGCCAACGTGATCGCCGAAAAGGCCATCGCCGCTCCGATGGTGCCGCAGCTGGCGATCGAAGCGGCCGCCGGGAGGTGGTCCACTTTCAAACGTATCTATCAAAGGCGCTTGTTGATGATTGGCGGGTTGGCTGCGGCGGGCTACGTGATCCTTCTGCTGGCCGGCGAGCGAATACTCAATTTACTAATTGGCCACGGCGGAGTCACCGCAGACAACGTTCATTTGCTATGGCTGATTATGGTCGCGCTGGTCGGTTTTTTCATTGGTGGCGCTATGGGCCAGATTACATCCACGACATTTTATGCCATGGGAGATACCTCAACTCCGACCCGCATGTCGATCATTACCTTTACGCTCTATGTGCCGGCGAAGGTCATAGCGTTCATGCAGTATGGCCTGATGGGCCTGGCAGTTGTGACCAGCATCTATCTGTTTGTTAACCTGATAATCCAGATTCTCTTACTCGAAGGTTGGGTGATTCCCCGGCGCCAGAAAGGATTGTAGGGGTGTCACGAAGAAACGGAGGGGCGCCCACGGAGTGACGCCCCTACAGTGATCGCGCAACAGCTACCATGATCAAGGTGACTGCCCTGACGGCGAGCAAAGTCGACCCTTCCAGCAGGTTTCGTATCCGGCAGTTCATTGAACCGCTGAGTCGCCTGGGGGTAGAAGTTGGTGAACACAGGCCTTTGATCAATCGGTACAAGATCGAGCCCCTGCCTTTACTGGCAAAGGCGCTGCGGATTCCGGGTCTGTTGGCCTCCAGGTTTAGCGATGTGACCTGGCTGGGACGGGAGTTGGTTTCGGGAAAGTTTACGCTTGAGGCCGCGGCCGGAAAGAGACGGGTCTTCGATGTTGATGATGCCATCTGGTTGCCTTACAAATCCGACTTCTCAATTGAGATTGCCCGGCATTGTGACGGCGTAATCGCCGGTAATCGTTTTCTGGCGGACCACTACGAACGAGCCGGCGCAAGGGTTTGGCTGGTACCCACCTCGGTGGACACTGAGGTATGGAGGCCGCCGGCGCAACGTGTACATCAGGACTGGACCATAGGTTGGATCGGATCGTGGTCTAATCTTAAGTTTCTCGCTGAGATCGAAAAGCCTTTGGCCCAGTTCTTAGCGGAGCACTCCGGGACACGCTTGTTGGTAATCTGCGATCGCGCGCCTTCGTTCCAGAACCTGCCGGACGACAAATGGCGATTTGAGCAATGGTCCCCGGCCAATGAGGTGGGCCTGGTCCAGCAAATGGATGTTGGGCTAATGCCGCTGGAAGATTCAGAGCAGGCGCGCGGGAAGTGTGGCTTTAAGATGCTTTCCTACATGTCAGCCGGCCTTCCGGTGGTGGTCAGTCCAGTTGGCGTCAATGAAGCGATCCTGGACCACGGTAAGGTGGGATTCGCGGCCGCTGCCAGCGATGATTGGTATGCTGCCCTCAAACGGTTGTTCAGCGAGCGCGAACTGGGCCCGCGAATGGGAAGCGCCGGCAGGCAGGTAGTCGAACAGCATTACTCCGTAAGCGCCAGCGCGCCGAAACTGGCTGACATTTTTCGCGAGGTGGTTTTACAAGAGCGTTAGCCGACCCAGGTTAAAAGTATTTCGGTTCGTGTTGCTTCGTGTGATTTCGTGGATCGTGTGCTTAGGACTCGGAGCCATACGATCCACGAAATCGGATTAAGCTACACGAAGGAACATGAAATAAGAATTCTTGTGCAAAGCCCACGTGCATTTTGACCATGGACACAAGCGCAGCCCAGGCCATTCCGGGAGATAACCACACCACTGTGGAGCTTTCCATAGTCATGCCCTGCCTGAATGAAGCAGAGACGCTGGCCGCCTGCATTCAGAAGGCGAAAGACTCACTAGCGGAAAACCATGTAGCGGGCGAGATCATTATTGCCGACAATGGCAGCACTGATGGCTCGCAGGACATTGCGAGGCAGCTTGGCGCCCGTGTGGTCAACGTGCCAACCAAAGGTTACGGCAGCGCTTTGATGGCCGGTATCACCGCGGCTAGTGGCAAATACGTGATCATGGGCGACGCTGATGACAGCTACGACTTCAGTGCGCTCGGGCCATTCATTGCGAAATTACGTGACGGTCATGATCTTGTGATGGGGAACCGTTTCCTGGGTGGAATAAGACGAGGCGCCATGCCGCCACTGCATCGCTATCTCGGGAATCCAGTCCTGACGACAATTGGACGGCTGTTCTTCCATAGTCCCTGTGGGGACTTTCATTGCGGCCTGCGCGGGTTCAGCAAAGCCGCTGTGATGAAACTCGATCTCCAAACGACCGGGATGGAGTTCGCGAGTGAAATGGTGGTGAAAGCGACTTTGCAGGGATTGAAAATCTCGGAAGTGCCAACCACGCTTTCGCCGGACGGGCGCAGCCGTCCGCCACATCTGCGAAGTTGGCGAGACGGTTGGCGTCATTTGCGCTTCCTTCTGCTTTACAGCCCGCGCTGGCTCTTTCTCTACCCGGGGACCCTGCTCATGATGATCGGATTGGTCGCGATGCTCTGGTTGGTGCCAGGGCCGTTCGTCGTGGGCGGCGTGACCTTTGATGTGCACACACTGCTTTACGCAGCCGTCGCGATCGTCATAGGGTTCCAGTCGATCCTCTTTGCCGTATTCACAAAGGTGTTCGCGATCAGTGAAGGACTGCTGCCCAGGGACCAGCGGCTCGAGCGGGCATATCGCTACGTGACCCTGGAGGTCGGTGTGGTGGTGGCAATTATTTTGATACTCGCCGGCCTGGCTGGCTCTGTTTATGCATACTGGTTCTGGGACCAGCTATCATTTGGCAACCTCGACCCGGCGCGGACGATGCGTATTGTCATACCCGCCGTAACCTCGCTGACGGTTGGCTGTCAGACCCTGTTCTCCAGCTTCTTTCTCAGCATTCTCGGCCTGCGCCGACGCTAACAGAAGCCCGGCCGTCAGGGAGGCCTCAAAAACGTACTGTGCCCAAGGGCTTTGCACAAAAAGTCCGCGATAGCGGACGAAAGACAATAGCCCAGCGATTCATCGCTGGGAAGAAGACGAGCTTACGCAGATGCAGTCCGTGAAACGGACGGCTGACTTGGTCACTATGGCTTTAATTATGAGATTTCAGCCGTCCGTTTCACGGACTTGCAATCGCCCTTTAACCTGAGCCCCAGCAGTGAACTGCTGGGCTATTTTCGTCCGTCCGCTTCGCGGACTCGTTTGAGTCTGACTTTTTGTCCAAAGCAATGCCCAAGACAAATAAAGCCCGATCCTCCGACGCAATCACCCAGCATTACCTCATCGAAAAGGAACTCGCCGCGCGCTTGCGCACAGCAACCAAAGAAGAACGGAGAAACCTCTACACTGAAGTCTATGACGAACTGTTTCGCAGAGTTCCCGATCATCCGCAGCTGGCAATACAACCGGAAGAACGAGCGCAGGAGGTCAGCGAACGGCTCGCTCTATTACAAGGTTATCTCACGCCAACTTCGACCTACCTTGAATTAGGCCCTGGCGCTTGTTCGCTGGCAATCGAGGTGGCTAAGCATGTGCGAAAAGTCTCTGTTGTTGATGTGTCCGGAGAGATCACTAGGGCGATTGAACTACCCCAGAATTTGGAACTCATTATCTCTGATGGATCCAGTGTTCCCGTTCCCGATAACAGTGTCAATATCGCCTACAGCGATCAACTCATGGAGCACCTGCATCCGGACGACGCCGCGGACCAACTGCAAAACGTTTATCGCGCCCTGGCGCCGGGGGGCGTCTACATCTGTATTACTCCAAACCGGCTTTCCGGACCGCATGACGTTTCGAGCTATTTCGACGACGTTCCTACCGGTTTTCACCTCAGGGAGTATTCGGCCCGGGAACTCTCGCAGTTGTTCCGCACAGCCGGATTTCGCAAAGTAGAAGTGCTGGCCGGCGCCAGGGGCCTTCATTTAACGATCCCGGTTCAGTTCGTCGGCGCATTGGAATCGATCCTGGCGAAGGTGCCGCGGCGACTGGGAAGAACAATCGCGCGCGGGTTACCATTGAAATTGATCCTGGGTATAAAGCTTGTGGGAACAAAGTGAATCAAGTGGCGACTAACAACCAGAGCATCTATCAAACCGGCGAATATGTGGACAAGAACCCCACTTACCACGTCGAAGATTCGTCGTGGAAGGCACAGCAGATTCTCAAACTGATTGAAAGGCATGGGCTTGAGCCAAAAACGATCTGTGAAGTCGGCTGCGGGGCCGGCGAAATTCTGCGCCAGCTTCAATCCCAGCTGCCGGCCGATACCGAGTTCCATGGATACGAGATTTCGCCACAGGCATTTTCGCTCTGCCAGCCAAGGGCCAATGAGCGGCTTCACTTCTACTGCGAAGACCTGCTTACGGCCGTTGCCCCGCACTTCGATCTATTGCTTTGCATTGACGTGTTTGAGCATGTGCAAAACTACATGAGTTTCCTGGCAGCCATGCGAGACAAAGCACGTCATAAGATTTTTCATATTCCTTTGGACATGTCAGCTCAGTGGGTATTGCGCGGACGGCCCATTCTGAAGGAGAGGGACCAGGCGGGGCACCTTCATTACTTTATGAAAGAGACAGCCCTCGCCACGCTGCGCGATACGGGCTATACGGTGTTGGATACGGTTTACACTGATGGCGCCCTTGATCATCCGCGCAGTGTTAAGGCGAAGCTGGCCAGCCTGCCGCGAAGAGTGCTTGCCAAAATCAACCAGGATTTCGTGGCGCGCGCGCTGGGCGGATATTCTTTGCTGGTGCTCGCCGAATAGAGGTCGGAGGTCAGTGAAAAGACAACTCCAAAGCGCGTCACTTTCTGATCTCTGACTTCTGATCTCTGACCTCCGACCTCTGACCTCCGATCTCTGACCTCTGATCTCTGGAGAGACGATCTCGTGCGGATATTAGTTGGCATGCCGGAACAGGGAGCTCAGGGCGGTCCCGCTGCCTGTGAGCCCCCGTTCATTGATGAGCTGCGACGATTGGGCCATGAGGTCGAAGAAGAAGTCTATGTTTACGCGAAAGTAAACGTGGGGTTCGGTTCCAGGGCCGAGCGAGTGCTAAAGACTGCGCGCGTTTTTCGCAATCGCCTGCGCCAAAGCGATTTCGATCTGGTTCACATAAACACTTCCTTCGACACCAGGGCACTGTTGCGCGATGCCGCGATTGTTCCCCGCCTTCGTGTCAAACGGACAAAGGTGTTCCTCAAGTTTCATGGTTCTGATGGCAGCCTGTTGGAGAGGAGTAATCCCGCGCTGGCAGTCTTGATTCGCCGCGTGTTATCTCGCGCTGACGGCATCGGCGTGCTGTCATCCGAGGAACGAGAAAACTTCCTGCGCGCAGGTGTTCCGGAAAACAAGGTCTTTGTCGTAAAGAATGTTGTTGAGGTAAACACAGCCCAGCGCAACCCGGAATTCCTGCGGCAGTGGAATTTGCCCGTTGACCGGCCGTTGTTGCTGTTCATAGGTCGCTTCATTCCGGCGAAGGGATTACTGGATGTGATTCTGGCGTGCGGCCTTTGCCGCGACGCCGGCCAGAACTTTCTATTATTGTGTGTGGGCGATGGGCCGCAGCGCGCTGAAGCGGAAGCCCTGGTGGCAAAGCACCAGCTGCAACCGTGGGTTCGCTTTTTTGGCTACATCCCGGAAGAAGACACACGACAGTTTTACGCGAATAGCGACCTGTTGCTCTTTCCGACCTATCATATCGAAGGCTTTCCCATGGTTATCTTCAATGCCGCTGCCAATGGTTTGCCGATTGTCACCACCAGGATACGCGCGGCTGCGGATTACTTGCGTGAACCCGAAAATTGTTTCTGGGTCGAGCCGAAGAACCCCGAAATGCTTGCCCGGCAGATACAACAATTGGTGGGGGATCCCGACCTTCGATCAGCCATGGCATTGCAGAATCGCAAATTGGCGCAACAGTTCACGGCAGAAATTGTAGCCCCGGAATATCTATCTATTTATCGCGAACTCATCGCCGCAAAGGCGGAACCAGCCGCGTAGTCGCACCCCCAGGTCTTGCTGTTGATGTCGCAACAAAACGCTACTCTCAAGGAACGGGTCCGGGCTTTCTGGCAAGCGAATCCCTGCGGGATCAAGTTTGCCGACGCTGAACCGGGGACGCGCCGTTTCTACGAATTGGTCGAGGCGCATCGCTACACAACAGAGTGGCACATTCCCATGGCGGCCGGTTTTGCCGGTGCGCGGGGGCTGAAGGTCCTGGAAATCGGCTGTGGACTGGGAACTGACGGGGCGCAGTTTGCCGAAGCAGGCGCGGATTACACCGGAGTCGATCTTACCGACGCGGCTGTTGAGTTGGCCCGCAAACGGTTTGAGCTGTTCAATCTTAATGGAACATTCGCCACGGCCGACGCTGAGAACCTCGATTTCAAGGATGAAAGTTTCGATCTGGTTTACTCTCACGGCGTGCTGCATCACACCCCGGACACGCAAAAGGCCATCAACGAAGTCCATCGAGTGCTCCGTCCAGGCGGCCGCGCGATAGTCATGCTCTATCATCGCGATTCTTATAATTACCGCATTAACATCTCTATTCTGCGAAGAGCTGGAGCGCAGTTACTAAACTGGGAATCAGGAATCAAGCTGGTCCACCGCCTGACGGGGGAACCGCTGGAGTCGCTGCGCGAGCATGCCAAACTTCTGCAGACAGAGAAGCAGTCTTATTTGAAAGCGGATGAGTTTCTCAGCCAGAACACTGACGGGGTGGGCAATCCACTGGCGAGAGCCTATTCGCGAGCGGAGGCACGCGCGCTTTTCGCGGACTTTGCTGACGTGAAGTTGCAGGCCCACTTTTTTAATAAGCGCTGGTTGCCGCTGTTAGGAAGTGTTCTCCCGCGTTCATTTGAATCGCGGCTGGCGGCGCGCTGGGGGTGGCACCTTTGGATTTATGCGAAGAAAAAGGCTTAACTTCTCGTACAAGGGTGTTTCGACGCGTAGCGTCGGTATGAATTTAGCCCGGCCTTTCAAGGCCGGGTTCAAAGAGCATTCGCTACTAGCGTCGCGTAGCGACGATTGAACTGAGCGCCACTTTCAGGCGTCGCTAAGCGACGCAAATTCATGGCTTGAGCTTTCCCGGCCTTGAAAGGCCGGGCTAAATTCATGTCGACGCTGCGCGTCGAGCCCGATTCTATTCAGACATTACTTTTATGTGCGGCATTGCGGGACTCATCAGCTTAAATCCGGAACCACAGGTGGGCGCGATGCTTCAGAGCATTGAGCACCGCGGACGCGACGACGAAGGGGTTTGGACTTCGGAAGTAATAGACGACCAGGGGGCGCGGGTGACCCTGGGACATCGCCGGCTGGCCATCATCGATACCAGCAGCGCCGGTCATCAGCCGATGTTTTCCGCTGACGGCCGCTATGTCATCACTTTCGGCGGCGAGATTTATAACTACCGGGAGCTGCGAGAGGAACTCAGATCAAAGGGCTATCCGTTTCACACTGAAACGGACACGGAAGTCCTGCTGACCGCGTTTGCCGAATGGGGCACCAATTGCCTGCAGCGCCTCAACGGAATGTTCGCGTTCGCTGTTTGGGACAACGAGAAGAGGACCCTCACGCTCGCCCGCGACCGCGTCGGAATCAAACCGCTTTACTATTCGTCGATCAAGGGCACAAGCGGCGCCACTGATTCGTTTGCCTTCGCTTCTGAGGTAAAGGCCATCCTCGCTACCGGTCTCGTTCGAGCCAGCCTGAACTTCGAGGCGCTCAATCAATACCTGACTTTCCTTTGGACGCCGGATCCCCACACGCTCTTTGAAAACATCTGGAAATTACCGCCCGGCCACTTCCTGACGGTGCAGGACGGTCGCATCAACCTAATCGAATGGTGGGACATTTCGTTTGACGAGATCGCGGAGGGCAGGAGCGAAAGCTGGTGGCGCGATCGTGTGCTCGAGACTCTCGATCGCGTGGTAAAGCTTGAGATGGTGGCGGATGTTCCCCTGGGATCGTTTCTTTCCGGCGGCGTTGACTCGTCATCGATTGTCGCGTTGATGAAGCGTCATAGTAATGGGAAGAGCGTCTCGACCTACACCGTCGGCATGGCGGCCGAGGACCTGCACTACGATATTGTGCCTGACGACGTGGTCTGGGCCCGTCGGGTCAGTGACCTGCTGCAAACTGATTATCACGAGATCATGTTGCAAGCGGATGTGGCCACGCTGTTACCAAAGCTCATCTACCATGCGGATGAACCCCTCGCCGATCCGGCCATGCTTTCAAGTTTCTTAATCTCGCAAGCCGCGCGTGAAACATTAAAAGTCATGCTTTCCGGAATGGGTGGTGACGAAGTGTTTGCCGGCTACCCGCGGCATATGGCGATGCGGATTGCCGGCGCGCTCGATCCCGCTCCCGGCTTCTTGCGCCGGCCTTTGATGAATGTAATCGCCGATACTCTACCGGGCGGGCGGCCGGGAAAACTGACCGGCCCTTTGCGCAACGCCAAGAAATTTGCGCGAAGTGCGGCCCTTGATTTTGAAGACCGCTACCTTGGTTTCGGCACTTATTTCACGCCGGAGATGAAGCAACAGATCTTCACTGAAGAGACGCAGCAGGCCACGAGCGGCATGGATGCTTATCGCGAGCACCGCCGCTATTTTGCCCGTGTAAAAAACGCCGACCCGCTCAATCAGCTTCTATATGTTGACCTGAAAACGTTTCTGCCGTGTCTTAATCTTGCCTATACGGACAAGACTTCGATGGCCGCGAACCTTGAAGTGCGCGTGCCCTTTCTTAACCACGAATTAATGGACCTTGCGGCGCGGATGCCACCGAACCTTAAACTGCGGGGATTGAAACGTAAATACATTCTGAAGCGCGCGGCGGAGAAGCTTTTGCCCAAAGACGTTGTCTGGCGCAAGAAGGCGGGGTTTGGCGCTCCGATACGCGCCTGGCTGCGCGGTCCGCTGAAGCCTCTGGTGGAAGATCTACTATCCGAGGAAACTGTCAGAAGACGTGGATTGTTCCGCCCGGCTGCAGTGCGGCAGATTATTGACGCAAATCTTTCGGGACGTGAGGACTTTCCTTTGCAAGTTTTTCAACTGCTGACGTTAGAGTTGTGGCAGCGGGAATTCATGGACAAGCTGAGTGGGGGTTCAAGTTGAGGATCCAACCCCAACGGGGTTGTGCCCTCCAGCCCAGGGTTGCCGCTTCGGCTACCCTGGGAAACGATGCACGCAAACGTTTTCAACCCCAAGGGGGTTGTGTCGACGTTCGTTGGATGGAATGCCCATTATGAAATTGACACAACCCGGTTGGGGTTGATTAGGCATTTCAAACGTGTACCCAGGGTAGCCGAAGCGGCAACCCTGGGCTGGAGGGCAGAACCGCTTTGCGGTTCCCGGCTTCAGTCAGAATAAAACCGCGCCTGGACCGCAGAGCTGCGACCAGGTCATACCTCGACTGGCAAACTAGTACGCAGGGATTCCAGAATTCGAAACGTAGCGCGGGTAGTCGCGGCTAGATCGTCCAAAGCAATCGGCGCCGATCCACCTTTCAGAACAACCCGGCAGACCTCGCGCACTTCATTGGCCTGTCCCTTGTCCTGACCCCGCAGCTTTACAGTTTTCTCTTTCCCACTGCTGTGTAAGGTGGCGCTGCGAAAGTCATCGATCACGAACGACTTGCCCGCGCCGAAGACTTCTATCCGCTCCTTGGGAAGTGTTTTGTCGCCTTCGGCCAGGTAAGCGATCGAGCCATTCGATCCGTCAGCGAAACGCAGCGTGATAAAAACTGAGTCTTCGTTAACCATTTCGTGGTTGCGGCCGGCGATCGCTTCCGCATAGACTCGTGTAGTAACCGCTCCGGTAAGGAACTGCATCAGGTCAATGAAGTGACACACTTCGCCTATGATGCGGCCGCCACCTTCGCGCGGATCCTGTATCCAATGCTCGTGGGGAATGCGGCCCGCATTGACGCGGTAGTTAATTGAAAGGGGCGCGCCCGCGTCCTGGAAAAAGTCTTTAGCTGCGCGGGCCAATGGTGAAAACCGGCGATTGAATCCCGCCATCAGGCGCCGATCTGATTGCGCGGCGGCAGCCAGCACGCTCTCCAGCTCTTCATCGTTTAGCGCGAGGGGTTTCTCTACGAAGACATGTCGCCCCCGTTCGAGTGCGCGCCGGGCCAGCTCTGCATGAGTGTCGTGCCGCGTGGCGATGACGATCAAATTCACGTCTTCATCGTCCAGCACTTCAGCAGCGCCTGAGACACAGAAACGAAATCCGTATTTCTCGCCGACTTCGCGCGCCGAAAGACCAGAGGCAGTGGCGATGGTTTGAAATCGCGCGCCCGCCGCTTTGAAATTCGGAAGCAGGAATTTCTTTGCATAACTCCCCGCCCCAATCAGACCAATGGTGACGCCCTGCTCCCCTGCTGCGGAGTTCTTCTGGCCGTCGGGCAGGCTCAGTCGTGTCTCAAGTGCACGTTCGGTATCGTATTCAAGCAACACGCCCAGGTAAGGCTCTTTTACTTCACCGGTAATCAACTGGTAGGCGCGCTCGGCGTCGGCAATGGAAAAGCGGTGGGTGATCAAACTCTCAACCCTAATATTGCCGGCCGCCACCAGATCAAGAAACGCTTCGAGGTTGCGCCCTTCCGTCCAGCGCACGTAGGCAAAGGGATAGTCGTGACCGCGCTCTTCGTATTCCGCGTCATAACGTCCGGGCCCGTACGACATGGAGATGTTCAACGTAAGTTCTTTGTGATAGTAGATGTCGCGCGGTATATCGAGACCAACCAAACCAACGGCGACGACCCGTCCTTTGAGACGAGACACTGCGCCTGCCAGCTCAACCGGTTGATTCGAAGAAGTGGCTGCGGTTATCAGCACGGCATCGGCGCCGCGCCCGCGCGACCACTCCAGCGCTCGTCGTTCAGCATCGTTGTCGGGCGCGCATCCGTCGTCCGCCCCCAGCTGTCGCGCCAGCTCGATTCTCTGTTTGTCGAGATCAATCCCAAAAACGCGGCAGCCGTTGGCTTTCAATAGTTGCACTGTCAACTGTCCCACCAGGCCTAACCCGATGACCACGCAAGATTCTCCCAGGGTGGGACTTGCGAGCCGTAAACCCTGCAAAGCAATCGCCCCCAGCGTGCCGAAAGCTCCGCGGGCAAAATCAACATTCTCTGGCAAACGTACGCACAGGTTTCTGGGAACGGAAAGCACTTCCGCATGCGAGGCGTAGCCCGCACCCGCGCAAGCTACTCGATCGCCGGGGCGAAACTCCGTCACATCCTCGCCGGCGCCGATAACTATTCCTGACGCGCTGTAGCCAAGCGGCGTGACGGAATCGAGTTTCGCCCGCACCGCATTCAAAGTATTGAGTACTCCTTCGGTCTGGGCTTTATGAATCACCTGCTTGACCAGATCGGGGCGCTCTCGCGCTTTGCCCAGAAGGCTGCGATTTCCCATCTCTACGGTCATGCGCTCGGTGCCCGCGCTGATCAGCGACGCGGCTGTACGCACCAGCACGCGCCCTCTTTGCGCTACCGGCGGGGGCACGTCTGCGACTCTTAAGTCGTGGGTCCGGAGATCCTGGATCACCTGTTTCATATTTATCTAGTACTCGCCATGAATGCTAACAGCTCTTAATCTCATTAACACCCGGTTTCAACCGGGTGATGCGCAACCTATCCTGATACCTGAAACCGTTTCAACGGTTTACCCGCTGCCCGGCGAATTAGAAACCGTTGAAACGGTTCAAACTCAAAATGTAACCACCGACACCCGGTTGAAACCGGGTGTTAATGAGATCGGTCACTGCTTCGTCATTAGCGTGCAACTCAAACTTGGTTTTGTTAGCATGCCGACTCGACAATCCATTTGCACCCGCGCCTGATGTCAGGTGCAATTGATCCGCCGGAAAGAGTGGAAACTACCTTCTTGCCCTTATCTAGTCAAACTCTAAGACAGCTTTGGCCCATAGGAATTTCTTTAGGCCTTGACCGTCAATCGGAAGCCTTAAAATCCAGAAGGTTGCGCCACCGCACGATCCTGATTTGTCTGGGGATCCTGATCCTGTCGATTGGTGTCAGACTTTTACACTGGCAAGACAATCGCCCGGTTTTCTCCAGGGTTTTTGCGGGCATGGTCGAGCACCACAAGTCTAACGCCGCTTACTTGCTCCAGGGAGATCTCGCCACCTTCGTCAAAGGTCCCGCGCCGCCAGGTGACGCAAATATTCTGACATACCCTCCGGGTTATCCCATCACTATGGCCGCAGTCTTTGGGTTGTTTAGCGAGTCAGACACATCTATGCGGCTGTTTCAGATAATTTGCGACGCGGCGGGAGCTATCCTGCTCTTCTTTATTGCGGCCGAGTTGTTGCCGGTAAAGGCGGCGGCTATCGCAGGCGTGCTCGCCGCTCTGTCACCCCAGCTCGCTTACTATTCTCTCCTGCTGATACCGGATTCGCTAGCGACCCTTCCCATTTTGCTCGCGCTCTTTTTCCTTATTCGAACGGCAAAGAAAGGTAGCTTTCGCGCGGCGGTAGCCGTCGGTGTGTGTATCGGAGTTTCATGCTGGATTAGATCGAACGCACTCCTGCTGGCGCCCTTTCTGGCGCTGTTGCTGCTGGTCATCCTGGATCGCGGCAAGCGCTGGAGTTTCGCCGCCGCCCTGGTCGGCGCAACCATTATCGTGATCTCCCCCATCACCATTCGCAACCTGGTTGTGTTTCATCATTTTATTCCCCTCTCGCTGGGGACAGGGCAAATGCTAAACGTCGGCATCAGTGACTATGACCGGGAAAAACGATTCGGCCTGCCCACGACCGACATCGAAACCGTATCTACCGAGGCCCAGCTCTACAACCGTCCTGATTACGGCAGCTCGCTTTTTGGAGGAAACGGGGCGGAGCGCGATCATGATCGGACCAGGCGCGGACTCTCAGTAATTCGCTCACACCCAGTCTGGTTCGCCGGCGTGGTTATACGACGTGCCTTTTCCATGTTGAAGTTGGAGAGGGTGCACATTCTCTCTACGGCGCCGGCCGTTACTCACCCACTGAATCTTACCGGCCAGAAGCAGCTGGTTTGGGCAAACAAGCCATCCGATTTCATGGCGGTGGTAACGGGCCCACAAACAACCGCAAAAATCTCCCTGGCGGTCGACGGGCAGTCCCTGCTGATAGAGGCACCCAACCTTCAAGCCGGCAATCAAATCGTTTCACTTCCCATCCGCGTTGAGAAACATAGCGATTATTTATTCCGTATCCCGATTAAAGTGGAACAGGGAAGTATCGTCTTCCGCATTACCAGTCTGGACCAGACACAGGTGTTCGGATCAACGCCGGTATTTCACCCGCTGGAACTAATTCCGGGGTCTAACCGCCAGACAGCTACAGTGCGAATTCCTTTTGTTAGCCGCGACACCGGCAGCGTGCGCCTGGTAGTAAGCAATGAAGACCGGCGACCGGCGCCGACCGTGGTAGAAATTGGCCGGACCGAGCTTTTCCGCCTGGGACCCGCCTCGGCGCTTTGGACGAAGTACGTGCGCATATTCCTTAACGGCTTGCAGATGTTTTTTATCACTGCCTGGATGATCCCCCTCGCTGTTATTGGCGCCGTCTTGCTGACGGCGCGAGGCGGCGCCCGTACCATAGTTGTTCTGCTGGCTATTCCCCTCTACTACTTAAGTGCGCAATCCTTTTTACATACCGAATACCGGTATGTGCTGGTCATTCAGTCGGTGCTTTTTGTGTTGGTTGCCGTGACCCTCTACTGGCTGATCAGGACGACGGCACAGATCATTCGCCGCTATCAATCACCATAAGCACTGGCTGTAATGGTTACGGAGCGAATGGAACACGCACGCAACCCGTTAAATTGATTAATCTTATTGACAATTTCGTGCTGCTTTGTTAGTTATGCACCGCTATCCGCAGTCAGTTCGCAACTGCTTGTTGAGTCCTGTCATTTTTCTGGGAACGCGTAAAAACAGATGAACGAGAAACTAAAGCCGGCGTTAATCGGTGGGCTTGTGGCTGGCATCCTTTCGGTTATTCCCATTGTTGCTACCTGCAGTTGCCTCTGGTCTATCGGTGGTGGAGTGCTAGCGGGTTTTCTTTACATTCCCAAGGCGCCGGTGCCCGTAACGGTTGGTGAGGGCGCAATACTTGGCGCCATGGCGGGAGTGGTGCAGGCTGCAGTGCGGATCGTCATCGGCATACCGCTAAGTTTCGCCCTGGCCGCAAACATGGGGCTCGAGGAACAACTTGAGCGGATGAACATGAAGCTTCCCGTTACCGGCATGATGCTGATAATAATCGGCACTTTACTCGGTGCTGTGTTTGCTATCGGTCTTTCGACCCTGGGTGGTCTGATAGCAGTGCCGCTGTTTGAAAAACGAAAGGGCGGCCCTGATGCACCGCCCCCGCCACCACCGGCCTTTGACGCCGGACAGCCGGGCAGTTTCGGCGCCGGACTTTAATTTCCCAAAAGACCAACAGTTAACTTGGTGGTTTTTCCAAACTCTAACAACAGGAGAATCGCATGTCGCAAAACTGGACCCCGCCGCCGCCCCCTAACAGCGCACCGGCAAATATTCCAAACTACCTGGTCTTTGCAATTCTGACTACCGTGTTTTGCTGCTTGCCGGCCGGGGTGGTCTCAATCGTTTACGCCGCCCAGGTAAACGGCAAAATTCAGGCGGGAGATATTGCCGGCGCCATGGCGGCATCGAAGAATGCCAAATTGTGGGCGATGATTTCCGCCGGCGTCGGCATTGCGGGAATAGCCATTTACATCATCTTTATGGTAATTCTCGGCGGTTTGGGTGCAATGAGCGGCACTCGCTAGAGATTGCGCCTCCCGCAGATTGTTTTTCTCAGTGGTTTTCGAGGAGACATTCCACCAGCGTCTGAAGGTGTCCGCCGTCTGGTGCGTGCTGACCCTGGGATCGACGTACCTCTATCTTTTCAATCCCGCTAATGGAACCGGTTATCCTGCGTGTCCCTTTCGCATGGTAACCGGCTTTCAATGTCCCGGCTGTGGCACCTTGCGCGGTCTGCATCAATTGCTTCACGGGCATCCCCTGGTTGCTTTCAAACTCAATCCCTTGATGGTAATGACGCTGCCGTTTCTGCTGCTCGTGCTTTTTCTGAGCACCAGACGTGCACTAACCGGGCGTCCGCAACCGCGGCTTTTCATTCCCGCAAGATATATCTGGACGTTCCTCATTGTGGTGGTCTGCTTCTGGATCTTTCGTAACACACCACTCTATCCATTTGTCTCCTGATGCAACGCAAGACGTTAGCTTGCGGCGCAACCTAAAAGTTTGCGTTTACAGAAAAGAGGTGAAGACATGCGTCAACTGATTGTTGTTCTATTCATAGCCTCAGCATGTATCGGCGCTGCCATGAGCTCGAGTGCGCAAAACAGAACGCCGCAGGTTACCCCAGCCGTGGAGCAAGAGCCCGTCGGGTTGCGGCGGCCTTTGCGACCAGTGCATACCTATTCAATTGTGGCGCGCGATCCGGCAACCGGTGAACTCGGCGTGGCCGTGCAGTCCCACTGGTTTTCGGTTGGCCCCATTGTGCCCTGGGCGGAAGCCGGAGTAGGCGCAGTGGCCACGCAATCTTTCGTCGATCCGTCTTATGGCAAGTTGGGCCTCGATCTCATGCGCAGCGGACGCAGTGGCCCCGAGGCCTTGAAGGGTTTGTTGGCTGCGGACGAAGGTCGCGAAGTGCGCCAGGTGGCCATGATCGATGCGCAGGGACGGGTCGATGCCTGGACCGGCAAAAATGACATCCAGGCGGCCGGACATCACGTCGGCAAAGATTATTCGGTTCAGGCAAACCTGATGTTGAACGATAAAGTGTGGCCCGCGATGGCGGCAGCCTTTGAAGCGACGAAAGGCGATTTGGCGGAACGCATGTTGGCCGCCCTCGATGCAGCCCAGGCGGCGGGCGGCGATATACGCGGGCGGCAGTCCGCAGCCTTAATCGTCGTGACGGGGAAGCCGACCGGTCAGTCGTGGAAGGACCGCCTGTTCGACCTCCGGGTCGATGATAGTCCGGAGCCTTTGCAGGAGCTGCGCCGCCTGGTTAAGTTGCAGCGCGCCTACAATCACATGAACGCCGGCGATCTGGCAGTGGAGAAGAAAGACAATGAAGGGGCGTTAAGGGAATACGGAGCAGCCGAGAAACTGGTCCCTGACAATGCGGAGATGATCTATTGGCACGCGGTGGCCCTGGTGAACATGGGCCGCGTGGACGAATCGCTGCCACTCTTCAAACGCGTCTTTGCCATGGACCGCAATTGGTTAGAGTTAACACCCCGGCTGCCGAAGTCGGGATTGTTGCCGGATGATCCAAAGATAATTCAACGGATCGTCTCGGTGGGTAAGTAGCCTCTTGAAATCAAAGACGCTGGTTGGGTTAGAGGAGGTTTCACGCAAAGGCGCTAAGAAAAGAAAAGCAGAAGGCGCAAAGGGTTGAGTGTTTTTCTTTGCGCCTTCGCGTGAAACCTCAACTTGAACTGCACTAAGGTTAGACACCGGCAGGCAACAAACCTTTTATCTCTCGCACCACCTGATTCACTTCCTTCTGGTCAGCCAGCGCAATCATGAAGAACTTGTAGCCCTGGTGGAAACAGATCACGCCATTGGCAAACAGCCAGACGCCGTCGAGAAAGGGATTGCCACCCAACAACCAGCTGATTGGTGACCCGGCAATCCGCCCGGGCTGCGCAATCTGCGCAAACATCGCCGCGCCCGCCGCGCAGCTGAAGGCCCCCAGCAAAGGCGCGCCCACGTACTTCGCCATCTTCCGTTGAAACTGTACCCGCTCGCGTTCAGCCTCAGTTAACTTTCCGGCTGTAATCAGTTCCTCCTGCTTGCGCAAATAAGCGTCAAACTTCTCACTCGCCTTTTTCAAACCCCAAACGGGGAGCGCCGAGTGCGTGAGCCAGTGTGGATGTGATCCCAGCAGGACAGCATCGATGCCGGGAAAGGACGCGCCCATCCGGACACCCAGAATCAATGAGAATGACACTGCAGCCGCTTTGCCCGGATTCTGTTTGACCCAATCCTTTGCCTTAAAGGCAGCGGTGGTGGCAGCTGAGGATGCACGCGTCATGCGCGCGCCTGTGTCATAAACTTTTGTTGCCCGCTGATACTGTTTCTTGGCACCCTGGAAAACTTCGCCGGCTTTCTTTCCCGCATCGCCGGTGGCGCCGCGCAGGACTTCTCCGGCTTCTTTCGCGTGGCGTGATGCCGCGCCCCCCGCGCGACGCGCCTTATCGCGGATCTGCTGATCCTGATCCAAACGCTCTGCTTCGGAACGCAGCCGATCGGCGCCGCTGGCGACGGTCTCAGCACCGCGACGAGCGGCCTCGCCGGCAGCCCGAGCCCCGTCTTCGACGATGCCTTTTAGATCCAGCTTTTCATCTAACTCGCGCGCCTTGCGACGGGCAGCTTTTTGCCAGTCATCAAGTTTCCCTTTGTAATCAGCCATTTCTTGCTGGCCTCTCTTTCAAAACCCTCAGGACTCTCGCCTACGCATTTGCTGTACGTCCACCGGTTGGTCAGAGTTCGGCAATTCGGCCGCGCGTTTCACAAGGTTCCTGCCTTCGTGTTTTGCCTCGTACATGGCCGCGTCGGCGGCGCCAAATAATTCCTGGGCAGTAGTAGCTGACCTGGGGAATTCGGCGATCCCCAGGCTCGCTGTAATGCGGGCGGTCTCATGTACGTCCGCCCCCTCAACCGCCGCCCGCAATCGCTCGGCAACTTCTTCTCCGGCCTGCAGGTTTGTTTCGGTCAGGAGAATCGCAAATTCTTCGCCGCCGACGCGAGCCGCCAGATCTATGCCGCGTGTTCCGGCTTGCAGGATTTTCGCGAGACGTCGCAGTACTTCGTCTCCGGCCTCGTGGCCATAATTGTCGTTCACCACCTTGAAATGATCGATGTCGAGAATCAGCAGGCAGAAAGGCCGGCCGTAGCGACGCGTGCGATCGATCTCCCGCTCCATCTTCCGTTCAAACCGGCGCCGGTTTGCCAGTCCGGTCAGGTGATCGGTAAATGCGGCTTCCTCGCACGTGTCCAGATAGTTCTTGAAGTCGAGGAGAGTGCGCGCGCGTGCCAGCAATAAATCCAGGTCCGTAGGATCAGTGATGTATCCCAGCGCCCCCGCCTCTGCCCCGAGCCGCAGGTCTGCGGCCGCGTCCCGGGCCGCCGTTTGAATGATCACGGGAATGAATCTAGTCTGCGCGTTGGCGCGCACTCGCCGTGCCAATTCGAAACCATCCATCACCGGCATCATGACGTCGGTGACAATTAAGTCCGGCGGATTAGATTCAATTGCGGCCAACGCCGCGGCGCCATCTTCCGCTGTCTCAACGGCATAGCCGGCCATTTGCAAAGCTACTTGCAAGAGCCTGCGCTTGTCAGGCTCGTCATCAACTACCAGAACGTGGGGTTTACCAATCATGTTCAAAAGTTTGATGCAAAAAGAATCTTGCGCAGTTTTTTACGCCGTGCTAGAGTGCGCGTCTTCCGTTTATTGTTCGCGTTCGTTTGAACTTAAAGCCTCATCGAATCCGACCAGAACAGAAGTTGGTAGCGGCCTGAAGTAACCTCGGAATCCTCCCCGCTTGGATCCGCGGATACCACCTTTAAGATCACCCAGCGCTTTCCAAACCTTCGAGCCAGGGTTTCGTTCAACAGAACATAGTCTTTACCGAACGCACCTCAAAATTCCTTCGTCCCGCAGCCGGGGCAGACAGGGGATTCCAACGCCATGCAGAAAAAACGTGACCGTGATTTTTCAATCGGCGAACGAGCCGCCCTGGTTTCCCAGTTGGAATTCGCGGCCAACCTGAATCATTCACTACTACTCCGGCTCGCGGCCGGCGCCACGGTTAACGACTTCCCGCGCCGGCGAACAATCTATCGGCCCGGTGACCAGGCCGATTGCCTTTACGCCATCTCCGCGGGACGCATAAAACTCTCGCGGCGAGACTCGGAAACTGCCCGCGAAGCCGTCATAGACATTCTACCCACCGGAGCGCTCTTCGGGGAATCGGCCCTTTATTCTCAGGCGGCAACGCGGGAAAACTGCGCTCTGGCCTACGAGAATGCTCGCCTACTCAAGTTTCCTGCGGGGGATTTTCGCGATGCGATGGTTGAGGATCGGGAACTTTATGATTACACCTTCCGGCTGATCGGTCAACGCAGGGAACAGGCCGAACGTCGCATTGCCGACTTTGCCCTGGATGCCATTCCCGCCCGGCTGGGTAAATTGCTGGCGGAGTTTTCCGACCGTTACGGGATAAATGAAAGCGATGGAGTGCTGATTGACATTCCGCTGCCCCACCGGGAAATTGCCTCGCTGCTGGGCTCAACTCGCGAGAGCGTAACCGTGCGATTGAATGCAATGCGCCGCGCCGGTACTATCGACTTTGTTAAGCGAAAGATCCTGGTCAAGCGTCGTGAGTGTCTGAGCCTGACCATGTAACGCAAACTATTAGTTTGCGAGCAGCCCGAAAACTCGCGTGGCGCAGTTCACTTTGCAGTCGCTCTATTCCCTCTTATGAAGTGTCCAACCTGCGGCAAACCCATTGAGTGGAATGACAATCCGGATCGGCCCTTCTGTTCTGAACGTTGCAAGCTCATAGACTTTGGCCGCTGGGCCAATGAAGAGTTTCGCGTGCCCGGACCACCGTCCGAGCGTCACGTCGATGAATCATCCCAACCAACCGCCCCCGACGACGAGCTGACAAGCCAATAGCTGCGGGGAAACTTGTCCACTTCCGCGCTCACCTTTTGCCATCACTGTGCGTCGTATAGAATATTCCTGACGCAATTATGTCGGAGCTTAGGAATCTTCTGCAGATGCCTTGCGCTTTACGCAAGCCGGGCGGGGTAGCGAGAACGAGACTCGCCTTCGCGCTAGCCGCACTTTGTCTGCTCTTGCCGGCCGGGTGCCACAGCCGGCCCTCTGAAACCTCACAGATAAACACTGCAGCGAGTCCAGCCGCCCAGCAGCCAACGCCAATCAGTAATCTTACCGGCGAGAGTCACGCTGCCTTTGACTGGACTTTGACAGACGATCGGCGCGTGAAGCTCTCCGACTATCAGGGCAAGGTGGTCGTCTTGGATTTTTATGCGACCTGGTGCCAGCCCTGTCGCGAGGCGGCGCCGCACCTGGTGGCGATGCAGAAGCGTCTAGGCGCGCAAGGTTTGCAAATCGTCGGGCTAAACGTGGGCGGCCCCGAAGATCGCAACGATGTTCCCGGGTTCGCGCGTGAATTCGGCATTCAATACCCGCTGGGGTTCCCTGATCCGGAGTTCGCCGATGCGCAACTCGGAGGTGACGACAGCATTCCACAGGCTTTCGTGTTCGATCGGCGAGGACATCTGGCGAAGAGGTTTATCGGTTACGACGAGACAATCCCCGTAGAACTCGAGCGCGTGGTGCAATCGGCGCTCGCTTCGGGAACAGAGTAGCAGCGGAGGTCGGCCGTCGTAACGCGCCTAACCGTTTTGGTTCTATTCTGAAGGTCGGCCCCTGGGCCCATTGATTCGAAAAGCAAAAGCATTTTGAGGAATTCTTTTTGAGACAAGCAAAGATACTGGCGACGCTCGGGCCCGCAACCCGCGAACCAGGGATCCTGGAGGCCATGCTGGCCGCCGGGGTGAATGGCGTGCGCATAAACATGTCGCACGGCACGCAGGACGAAAAAGCGGAAGACATTAGCGTCGCCCGCCAGGCAGCGCAAACCATGAAGCGCCCACTAGCCGTGCTGGTGGATCTGTCGGGACCAAAGATTCGCACCGATGGTTTGAATGACCACAAACCCGTAACTCTGGAAACCAATTCGGAGTTCATCATTACCACCCGGCCGGTCGCAGGCAACAGTCACGAAGTTTCAACCAACTACGCCGGCATGGCGCGCGACGTTAAGCCCGGCGCGCGTTTGCTTCTGGATGATGGCGCGATCGAGTTGATAGTTGAATCAACTACCGCCACGGACGTTATTTGCCGCGTCATCAATGGCGGCGTGCTGGGCGAGCGTAAGGGAATTAACCTGCCCGGTATCAGCCTGCCCATTCCGTCGCTGACCGACAAAGATCGAAGTGACCTGGCGTGGGCGGTGCAGCAGCGCGCAGATTACATTGCGCTGTCATTTGTGCGTCGGGCGGAGGATTGCGCGGAGGCCAAGGCATTAATCAAGTCGTTGGGAGGCTCGGCCCCACTGATAGCAAAGATAGAAAAAGCCGAAGCCATCGATCATCTGGAAGAAATTATCTCCGCCGCCGATGGCATTATGGTGGCCCGCGGTGATCTGGGAGTAGAAACCAGCGTCGAGCTCGTACCCGTCTATCAAAAACGTATTATTGAAAAAACGAACGCCGCCGGCAAACTCGTGATTACGGCAACCCAGATGTTGCAGTCGATGGTCACTAGTCCGCGCCCTACTCGCGCCGAAGCCTCCGACGTGGCCAACGCCGTGTGGGACGGATCCGATTGCGTTATGCTTTCCAACGAAACCGCCAGTGGCAATTATCCCGTGGCCGCCGTGGCCACCATGGCCCGTATCATCGATTCGGCGGAAAGCGGAGGGGACAGTATTCCGGAAGACATTACCAGGCTGATCGGTAAACAATCAGGCCGGGTCAGTCGCGCCCTCTGCGAGGCAGCCGCGTTCGCTGCCAATGAGATGGGGACCAGGACGACGGCAGTCTTCACCGAATCAGGGTTGATGGCGCGCCGTCTGTCGGCTTTGCGACCGGCCCAACGCATCGTGGCCCTCACGCATTCCCGCGACGTGCTGAATGAGCTGGCTCTGATCTGGGGAGTCGAACCATTGATAATCTCGCGCTACGAAAACACTGAAAACATGTTACGTGATGGAGAGCGAGTCTTGATTGAGGCACGTGTAGTCGATCAGGGCGAGATGATTGTAATTATGGCAGGAAGGTTGTCGGGCCTGGGACTATCGACTTCCGTCTCGCTCTACACCATCGGCGAGGAAAGTGTGCCCCGGAAGGCCTGACACCGTACGGTAACGCACTTTGGTTGCGCGCATGCTGCGCGCTCGCTCTACCTTCAGGAATCAAATTCGAACGCAAATGACAAAAATCCATAGCGCATATTCGCGCCTGACATTCATTACCCTCTTACTGGCTGTGACCGGGGGCGCCATCGCGCCCACGTCTGCTCAGCATCGGCTTCAACCATCGCAGCGCCAGTTTTCCCTTTCGCCCCCGGCAACCGCCGCCGGACAATCCACCAACGCGCCGAAGACCCTGGCGGAGTTGCGTGCGCGTATCGAAGAAGTGATGCGGCGGCCCGAGCTGGCGCCCGGAATGTTCGCCGTGAAGGTTGCATCGTTGGATACGGGACAAATCCTCTTCAGCGAGAATGCTGACAAGCTTTTGCGGCCCGCTTCGAATATGAAGATTTATACGGTCGCCGCCGCTCTTGATCGTCTGACTACGGACTATCGCTTCGTCACTTCCGTTTACGCTGGGGAGAAACCTGATAAGAGTGGAACGATCAAAGGGAACCTGATCATTTACGGACGCGGCGATCCTTCGATCGCGGCGCGCTTCAATAACGGCGATTATACCAAAGGCATCAATGACCTTGCCGACCGGATTGTGGCCGCCGGTGTGAAACGCGTTAAGGGTGACCTGGTGGGTGACGAAAGCTATTTCAACGGGCCGCCGCTGGGCGGTGGATGGGAATGGGAAGATCTACAGTGGTGGTATGGCGCGGAAGTAAGCGCTCTGACTATTAACGATAATGCGCTCGATCTTTTTGTTAAGCCGGGGTCAAAGGTGGGCGCGCCCTGCTTGATTACCACCGGGCCGCCGGCGCCCTTTGTTTCTATCTCAAATCGCACCAGGACCTCTCCGGCGGGAGGAAAGAGCGAACTTACTGTCTATCGCGCACTCGGCAGCAATGTATTGGAGATTGGCGGCAACCTGCCGCTTGATAACAAAGGCTACGCCGGGTTTGTGGCGGTCCCCGACCCGGCGCTGGTCTTCGCGTCAATGTTGCGCGCTTCACTGGCGCAGCGCGGGGTCGCATTTACCGGACGCACGCGCACGGTTAATGGGCGTTCAACCCCGAGTCTGGTGCAGACGCAAAACAACCTCGCTGCCCAACCTGCCGATGCGAAGGCAAGTTCAAGCCAGCCGTTGCTGGAAATCGCAAGTCTGCAGTCGCCACCGCTTAACATCATTGCCGCACAGACTCTTAAACCCAGTCAGAACCTGTACACCGAGTTAATCCTGCGGACGCTCGGAAAGGGGCCTGGTGCCAATCCCAAACAGACGAGCGAGCAGGCGGGGTTGGAAGTTGTCAAAGGCTTTCTGCAGCAGGCAGGGGTCAATTCCGATGAACTCGTACTCAGTGACGGCTCCGGGCTATCGCGAAACGACATGATTACAGCCAGCGCGTCTTTGCAATTGCTGACCTACATGAGCCGCCATCGCTACGCGGATGTTTTTCGCGAGGCTTTGCCTATCGCCGGAGTGGACGGCACATTGAGCAATCGCATGAAAAACACGCCGGCAATGGGCAACGTGCGCGCCAAAACGGGCACGCTCAGCTCGGTGGCTTCGTTGTCGGGCTATGTCACCACCGCGGCCGGCGAACGCCTGGTCTTCTCGATGATGCTGAACAATTACGCCGACGTCAGCACGGTGCGCAAGGATTCGATCGATGCAATTGCGGTGCTACTGGCATCGTTTGCGGGCCGGTCGCAGTAGATTTTGCGTGCAACATTTCTGGCTTGGAGTCTCTACGCTCCCTTGGCGAAACAGGATTGACCCCTTAAAGGGAACTGACTATATTCGCTTCATAAGGAAGGATCGAAGACGAGCTTATGGGCGCTACAAGTATCAAAGAAGCCGCTCGCCGACTGGTTGACGCACTACCCGAAGACTCAACTTGGGAAGATCTAATGTACGAGATCTACGTTCGCGAAAGCGTGGAGTCAGGACTAGCTGATGGCGAGGCGGAGCGCGTCATCGAGATTGAGAAAGTACGAGAAGAATTCGGGTTGCCGACGTGAAGGTTGTTTGGACATTCACAGCCCGGAACAACCTTCGCACCATTCACCACTATATAGCCCAAAGCTCGCCAGTATACGCAAAGCGTATGGCTGATCGGCTAATCAGCCGAACTGAGCAAATTGCTGCCTTTCCGCTTTCAGGCCGTGTGGTTCCCGAGTTTAAGGTAGACCATATCCGCGAGCTGTTGGAGCCTCCCTATCGAATCATTTACCATATTCAACCCCGCCGCATCGAAGTCGTGAGTATCATCCACATGTCGCGAAAAATGTAGACAATATCCCGCTTCGCTAAAACCATCCCTGGCTTCATATTTAACCGCGAGGAGGACGTTTATGTCACTTGATGTTTTAATCAGCAGTTGGCAAGAAGTACGTGCCGGATTGATTGATGAAGCGGAAACCATTCCCGCCGATCAATTTACGTTTAAGGCGACGCCCGACATGCGTTCTGTCGCCGGCATCCTGCAACACGTCGTAGAGGCGCAGAAGACGCTGATCGGCGAGGTTTGCCGCGCGGATACGAACCTGTTTCGGCAATCGTTCCCGGATCAGATTAAGACCTATGCCCCTGGCGTTAGCGACATCCACGATAAAGAACGTTTGATCGATTTGCTTCGCCAGTCCATGGACGACACGGAAAGCCGCTTGCGCGAAGCCGGTAACGAACTACAGAGCGACATGAAACGGTTTGACGGCAAGGAAATCGCGAAGTATGACTTCCTGGCGTCTGCCCTCGCGCATGAGATGTATCATCGCGGCCAGTTCACGGTTTACCTGCGCCTGCTCGGCATCGAGCCCGTGTTAACCAAACGCCTCCGCAAGATTTTCGAGCCGCAGAAGGCCAGCGCCTGATCGATATGCCCTTCAGCTTCATCAAGTTTCATGGCTTCGGTAACGATTACATCGTCTTTGAAGCCGAGCAGCTTTCTGCCGTTACCGACCTCAATGAATTTGCCCGGCGCATTTGTGATCGACACTACGGCGCCGGAGCAGATGGGATTGACGTCGTCACGCGTTCAGAAGATCCGAGCGCGGATTTTGTGGTGCGCATATTCAATGTTGACGGCAGTGAAGCGAATCTTTCGGGCAACGGCACGCGTTGCGCCGCAGCTTATCTTTACTACCGTGAACTCTGGTCGCTTCCGGAGTTGCGATTGAAGACTCGCTCCGGGATCAAGCGTTATCTTTTGCGCGAACAGTTGGGAGTGGGAGATTACGTCTTCGAGTCTGAACTGGGCCAACCTAAATTTGACGGCGCGTCGATCCCGATGCGGACGGACGTTCCGCTCGAGCGCGTAATTGATTATCCCCTGAACGTGGCCGGTGAGACGTACCTGGTTACGGCGCTGCAAATGGGGAACCCGAATTGTTGCCTCTTTGTCGATGATTTTGCTGCAATCGACTGGCGACGTCTCGGCCCCCTGATTGAAAACCATCACCAGTTCCCCGAGCGAACTAACGTTAACTTCGTTCGAGTGCAGGATCCCGATCACGTTGAGCTGCGCTTCTGGGAACGCGGCGTCGGCGAAACCTCAGCCTCAGGGACTTGCTCCTGCGCTTCAGTGGTGGCCGCGGCCATAACAGGCCGCACCGGCAGGCGCGTGAAAGCTTCCATGCAGGGCGGCGACGTAGACATCGAGTGGCGTGAAGACAACGAGGTTGTCCTGACGGGGCACGCCGAAATCGTCTATAGTGGAGAGTGGCTGGCAGGGTAGTTTGCCCTGCCCCTTTTATTGAAGTAACCCGGCACTAGATGTATTCTTCCCTTCAGTAAGCACCGCTTTTGGTTGACCGCCTTGGTTTTTGCTACTAGTTTGTGCAGGCCCGAGACTAAATCTATTCAGTAGGGAAGCCATTCCGGTTAGTCAGCGAGCTTTATTCCCCCATGAAATCTCTCAATTTTAAGCACCAATATGGTTCCGTGGCCGGCTGGCTGCCCGTTCAGCTGGCCCTGGCTGGCTTATTCCTGATTGCATTCAGCGGCTGCGGAGCCAGGGTAGTAAAAGAAACTCAGGCCGAGACCAGGGCCGTCAAAATCGAAGCCAGCGTTCCCATGTGGTTGGGAAACGCCTCGCGCAATTTCTACGGCACAGGTCCCTGGTCGGAAAAGCCTTTGACTGTCGTCTGGGCGTTTGAAACAGACTGGACTAAGGGTCGCCTGCACAAAGACCCATGGGGCGGTTCCAGCTGGCCGGGGCAGCCGTCCCTCGTAGGTGAGCGTATTTATTTCGGCTCGGCCGATAGTTACCTCTACTGCCTCAACGCCCGAGACGGCAGTTTGATCTGGAGCTTCAAGACTGAAGACAGTCTGAAAGCAGCGCCCACGATCGTTGGAGACCGGCTGATCGCGAGCGGCCTGGATCATTACGTTTACTGTCTGAACGCCAACGATGGATCGTTAATCTGGAAGTACAAGACTGGGTTTGAAGTCGATTGCTCAGCCGCCGTCATCGAGGGCCGGGTTTATTTTGGCAGTGAAGATGGTTTCTTTTACTGTCTCAGGCTGGAAGACGGCTCGCTGGTTTACAAGACAGAACGGCTCGGATCGATGGAAGGCAGTTTTTCCGTGAAGGATGGGCGAATCTATATCGGCACTGAGCAGGGCAATATCTACTGCCTGCAAATGATCGATGGCGCTACTCTCTGGAAAACTGACATCGGCGCGGATTCCGATTCCACACCCGCGGTGGCGAACGGGTTTATTTACACAGCCGCGGAAAACGGCTACGTCTATTGCCTGCAGCAAGCAAACGGCGAGCTGGTTTGGAAGTTCAAGGCTGAAGGCGGCTTGAGTAGGAATTACAAAGAGCGCAGCGGGTTTTGGGCCAGCCCAATCGTTGTCAGGAATCGTGTCTACATCGGTTCAAACAATGGCTATATGTATTGCCTGTCTACTGACAAGGGCGAAGTTATCTGGCAGCAATTAATGCGGGCCCCCATTTGGGGAACTTCCCCAGTGGTCGAAGGACGCGTCGTATTTGGTGATAAGGCCGGCTGGATGTACATGCTCGCGGCCGAAGACGGACGCCGTCTGTGGGAACTAAAGATCGGTGAAAACATTAATGCGACCCCGGCCATTCTCAATGGGCGCATTTACATCGGGGCGTTCAATGGAAAGCTCTACTGCCTCGGCAATGAAAGCGCAGCGCCGCCGCAGGTCGCGAAGAACGAGTAGAGGTAACCGGCAAATCAGACTTCTGTTTGCGACTGCTGATTCATGATCCTGTTAGTAGACAACACGATTGACGGCCAGGGGGCGAGCCCGAGGGAGTTGCGCGCCACGCTTCACCGCATCAGACCGGGCCTCGAGATCAGCCTGGAGGCCTTCGCGAATGTTTCCCCTCAACGCGTCCAGCAACTCCGTCCCAGCCACATAATCCTCAGCGGCCAGAGCAATCCCTGGGACGATTACCGGCCCGAATCGCTAGCCGGAGTCTTTGCTGTAATCCGAGACGCGTCCCAGCCAATCCTCGGTGTTTGCGGGGGCCATCAGCAGATTGCCCTTGCCTACGGGGCTCGCGTGGATCTGATGAAAAGGACCGCGCCCGGCGAGGGTTACGAGGGGGCTTTCCGCGAGCGAGGCTATTACCCCGTTCAGTTGGTACCGAACGGGAGTCCGAGCGGCATCTTCCGGGACCTGCCTACATCCATTACGGTCTGGCATTCCCACTGCGATGAGGTCAAAAACCTGCCGCCAGACTTCCGTCGCACCGCCACCAACGAGACCTGCCCGATTCAGGCCATGGAGCACGCCGACCGGCCCCTATTCGGAGTGCAGTTCCATCCGGAGCTCTTCGATAGCGAACAACCTGACGGCCGCCGCATCATCGAGAATTTCCTCGATTTATAGGGCTTTTTCGCGATTTAGGGCCGGATCGGGGGATTGCTACGGCCCCGGCGGCGGGGTTCTCCGGTTGGACATTGCCAACGGGCCTGTGATAGCCTTTGCCTCTCGTAACAAGCGGACAAGCCCGTTCGCTTTTTTGCTTTTAGGGCTTGATTAGGCCTTTATTTCAAATAGTCTTTCAGCGCAACCGCATCAAGGATGCAAGCCCCCAACTCCGGCCGACTGTCATTTGACTCCTAGGGCCGGAGGTCGAGTCATAGGAAAGAACGGACTCGCGCGTCGGCAGCTGAAAGCTGACCACAACCTCGGACAGGAGAACCGATTTGATGAAATCCCTTTCTAGTGGAAGTGCAGTTACCGCCGTTGCGTTAATTGCCGGCACCCTGTTTATCTACGCCCGACCCCTGGTCGCCGAAACCAATTCTCTCCAGCAACCCTCGATTCAGCAGCAAAAACGGGAAGAAGCCAACACTGGTACCGGGACGCAACCGGTCCTGGCAGGTATCCCCGCGGCTGCAGAGCCCATCGCGAGTGCGTCGACCCGCAATAGTAAAGCAATAGCGACGGAAGCCTTGGCCAGTTCAGTCCCCGCCGAAACTGGCTCGGTCCTAATCACAAGTCCGGCAGAGACGTATGTTGCTACTTGCTATAGCCTTCGTGGTCGAACAGCCAGTGGCAAAATGGTCGCCAACGGCCTGATTGCGGCCGATCCCAGGGTATTACCGCTGGGAAGCCGTGTTCGTTTGGACGCCGGCCCTTACAGCGGCGAGTATCTGGTCGCTGACACGGGCGGCCTCATCCGCGGTCGCCACGTAGACATCTGGACGCCGAGTACAAGGGACGCCATGCGTTTTGGCCGGCGTAAGATTAAGGTTACCGTGCTCAGCTACGGGGTCAGGCACCGTCCGCGAAGAGTTAAAGCGCGCAGCTGACCAGCACCGCAGATTTGCAATAGAAAACGAGAGTGAAGCTGATTGCCAGTTTCACTCTCGTTTTTGTTTCCCGGTCTAGCTACAGCGACTCTGCCACGTTACAATCAGGCCGCAAACTCAAATACACAAATGAACAAGAATCGTATGAACGACGATATTCCGCCGCCTGCGCCTCTCGTCGAGGTTCGTCGCGGCGCAATAACCGAATCACGTCACCGGGGGCATATCGTTGCTGTTGATCCCGAGGGCGAATTGCTGGCCCAAATAGGATCGCCTAACACCGTCACTTTCCTGCGCTCGTCATGCAAACCGCACCAGGCGTTGCCCCTGGTCGCCTCGGGTGCGGCGGACCGGTTTGGCTTTACCGAAAAGGAAATTGCCGTGGCCTGCGGCTCACACAGCGGCGAGTCTATTCACACTGATGCTGTGCGTTCCATGCTGGACAAGATTGGACTTGATCAGGGCGCTTTGAAGTGCGGGATCCACGAGCCTTTCAGTCCGGAAGTTGCGCGTCAACTGCGCGAGTCAGCAACTGAGCCAAATGTCCTGCAAAACAATTGCTCCGGGAAACACGCGGGCATGCTGGCGCTGGCGCGTCATCTAAACGCACCTACGGAAAGCTACGACCAACCCGAGAATCCCGTGCAGCTGCTCATCGGACGCACGGTAGCCCAGTTTTCCGGGAATAAGACGGAGGATATGTCGGTAGCGGTGGATGGGTGCGGTGTCCCGGTCTTTGGCATAACTGTCCGGGCCATGGCGCAAATGTACGCTCGTCTCGTTAATCCACCATCCGATTTTGATCCGGATACACGAGAAGCATGCCGGCGAGTCGTGGGAGCGATGGTTAATCATCCAGAGATGGTGGGCGGGACAACCGAGCGCCTGGATACAGAAATGATAAAAGCCGCCGGTGGCCGCTTGATCTCAAAAGTCGGAGCGGAAGGTGTTTACACGGTGGGTGTGCTGCCCTGTCCGGATTGGCCACGCGGGATGGGTCTGGCGCTGAAAATTGAAGATGGGGAAGATCGCCGGGCACGTCCTACGGTAGTCATCGAGGCGCTTCGTCAGCTGGGAGTGCTGAAAGATGCATCGCTTGAAGCAGTTGGTTCCTATGCCTTCTTTCCTGTAACAAACCGTCGCGGAGACATAGTCGGCGAGGTGCGGGCCTCATTCGAGCTGGATCAAACTCCCGGGCAACAGGTTGTTCAGAGCTAACATGTCGGAATCAAAACCTGGTCAAAGCGCGGGGCCCGTAGTTACCCAACCTCCTTTGGGCCGCAATGATCGTGGGGCGATTGACGTTGATTCTTTACCCGATGTTATCGAGTGGTTTCTCAACTTCGACCAACGTGTGGGCGTGGTCCGCAACCCAAAGGTTGAAGAACTGTTCCAGTGGAAACAGGAACAGAGCCGCCAGACAGGCGAAAATGTGTTCGTTTTCAATCGAGCCGAAGACCGGGTGGCCATTGGCATACTGCAGGCACTCTCCGAACATAGCAGTGAACACGAACTCCATCAGTGGATGTGCCAACTGCTGAACGCGCTGGATACTGCGACCAAAGCAACGGAGGACATAACCGCAGCGTATCAACTCGACATAGCTGCTCAGTCCTCAATAGTGACAGAGTCAGAAAAGATTCCCGCCGCCAATGCCCGCACCAATTTTCTTATGAACTGCTGGTTGGAAACTCTTTGCACCGCAGAAGTGCGCGTGCTCGGTTGGCTCTACCAGGAGTTTTATGGACGACCCTTTCGACCCGAGAACTTCTAAAAGCAACCCCCACTCAAGCTACCAAGGTGTTGGACGATTGATTTTCGTGCAGCGGTTCTTGTGGACTGTATTGAAGATTTACAGACTCTCGTGCGCTCCGCCCCTGTCTGGATGGGGACCATTAAACCGAGACCCATGTTTTCCGTAATTTTTCGAGGGTTTGAGGCCAGCGTCGAATGTTGACGAATCTTATTTTGGTATTGGCACACTCATTGCTAAAAGAGATTTCAGTTAAACGAAGAAGGGTACAAAAGGGTAAATCGGGTCAGGCTCGGAGACCAAATAAGTGGAGGCTTTGGGGGAGGCGTCCTCTTGTTAACAGGAGCAGGCGGCGGCCCTTTCGGGGGAACGGGGTTGTCGTCGGTGAATAGGTCGAAGGGCATTCGTTGCTGGGCTGCCGGTTGCGCCTGTCAGAGGCTTGGGGGAGCCTCCTCAGGAAGATCGGCAGCCCGCAAAGCTAAAAGAACACGGGTTACAGGTAGAGAAACGCGGCCGAGATACTTCTCGAGCCGCGTTTTTGCTTTCCTGCCTGGCGTCTCTTATTTTACGGATCGGGGCGAAGCCTCACCCAGCAATTTTCCAGGATCGCTTTCCGCGGTCATGTCATCGATATTGAGCCGCACCATCCCCCCAGCATCAGAGTACCCCGTGGAACTCTGACTCTTTCGCCGTTGCTGGAAAAGGATGCCTCCCAAGGCCCCACCAATCGCCAGGCAAATCAGGATTGAAAGGCCGGAACTCTGCAAAACCGCGATTAGTACCCCGGCCGTTGTGCCGGCATAGAGTCTTTGCGCTTTTTCAAACCAGTACGGATTCTCGCCCAGCCACTGCACTACCTGTTCATATTTCACCTGGTCTATTAGCCGTGCTGCGGTCTTTTCATCCGTTGCGTTGAAAACGAAAACCGAATAGTTACCTACGCGCCGATAGGCGGAAGGAACAGGCTGTCCTGTCTGACGCAACTCCGGTATCTTTGCCGTGATTCGCCGGTCGTTGTCTCCCGCGAGCTGTGGAGTTGTGAATTCGACAATTACAAGGTTTGAAGCCTCGTAGCGGGCAGCGACCGCCTCTGAACCACCTTCAAAACTCACTTCATTCAGGATCGGTTGCCCCTGCACATCCTGCTTCAGGCCATTGGAACTTACTGCGTACCGCGCCCAGGGCTGCGATGTTTGCCAGTAGGGAAGGTGCCTCACCAGAACAGGGATGTCATCCTCGGAAGCATCGAGACCCTGGGCCAAACTTCGCGCCAGCACAATGAGTTTATCAGCGTTCGGGCTTTCTTTGCCGGTGCGAGTAACCGTTACAAAGTTTGTGCCCTTGAAGAAGGCGATTCGCGCTGCCTCAACAAAACCCGCTGTGCCCACAGATCCAAGCTTAATCTCCTGGGAATTCGTTCGGTGCGCAGTTAGAAGAGAATATGCACCAGAGTCATTGATAGTTTTAATGACTTCAACCTGAAATAGATCGCCGCTCTGGGAGGCATAGACCCGCACAGCCCTGGCCTGTACACCGAAATCCACCAACCGGGCTTCGAAACCGCCGTCGTCGGGTACTACCGCCGGTCCCCGCGCGCGAAAGCCCTCAATTTGATCAGGTAAGGTCTTAACCGCCTCATTGTTGGGGATTCCAACCTTGGCCCCCACGGGCAACACGACTGCGCCCATCAAGAAGAGACACGCTATTGAAAAAAAAGTCCGCAAATGAAAAGCCTTTCACGAAAACAGACCGCCACAATTACTATTAGAACCCGGGAGAGCCTGAATGTTCCGTGGGGAATCTGCCGCACACCTTAAAGGATCCGCCTTACTGCCAGCGGCGAAGCTCGCGCAGGAGCAAATCGGCATAATGACGGGGTTTATTGATGTTCCTTAGAACAGTTGTCCCGCCCTCCTCGCTGGCATTATCAACTATCACATCACCAAATCCTAAGAGACGTTGGACCATACTTGCCGAAACCGTGACATCCTGGATTTTGCTCAGAGGAATGTTGCGTGTGGTCCTGGCAATGAGCCCGTAATCAATCTCAATCTTCGAATCCGTCAGTGTGTACCGCAACATGTTTCGCTTTAGATGGTAGTAGGCTGGAATCAACAGCAGCGACAGGGCTAGCGGCAGCGATACGTAAAAGGGAACTTCGATTCCGGGGATCATCGCCAGGAGCACGGTTAATAGGATTGCGCCGATCACGGCTGCGGCATAACCCAACTTCACAAAAATAAGCGTTGGTCGGGTCGTGAAGATAACGTGTTCCAGGTCATCATCAATGGGTTGACGCTCTGGGACGCCCGACTGCGACCGCGCAATGCGGGTCTCCTCGGGATCAGGTGCCGCCGATCCGCAATTAGCACAGAAGCGAACTCCGGCAGGAATGTGGGAACCGCAGTTGGTGCAATGCATCAGCTTCACCTCATCGATTGTTTACCAAATTCTCCACGCTCGCCAGCAACTCACCGGAATCGAAAGGAGCCACGAGGATCTTGCGCACGCCGAAGGCCCTCGCCTCTTCAGATACGCCCTGATCCCCCAGCGAGTTCAGAAAGAGCACGGGAGTGGCCAGTGTGCCGCCGCCCTGTTTCCATAGGCGACGCACAATCTCCACGCCGTCGAGTTTATGCAAGTCGGAATCCAACACAACTAAACCAGGCCGTTCTATTCTTAAGAGATTTAGTGCCTGTTCCCCATCAAAGGCGGCGCGCACCTCGTACCCAGCCGAGCGCAGTTGCGAGTTAAGTTTAGCCATACGCTGCGCATCTGATACGACCAGCAACACACGGCGGGACAGGTTCGGCTGCTCAGCCCGGTCTATTCGGCCGGGAACAAAACGCCGGGTAGAAGTCTCCCGCTTGTCCTGTAGGTCCGACGCGCCCTCATGCAGCGGTGAACTTCCAATTTGTTCTTGCGGCGCCGGCGCGTTTTTATCTTCCGAAACGACAAGCTCAAGGTGTTCAGACTCAACCGAGTGTGCCCGTGGATTAGTCACTGACTTTGGCGGTGCTCCTTGTGCTTCGGCTTCGCACCGCTCGAGCAACTTTTCAACATCTACTGAATCAGCGGGAAAAGATGCCAGGCCAATGGTGATGTCAGTTCCCTCGTAGTCTTGCACAAATATTTTCCGGATTGTGGAAAGCGCCTCCGCCGCGGCCGCGGCATTCAGACCCGGCAAGTAAGTGATAAGCGCATCGGGTCCATAGAACGCAACCGAGTCCAGACGTCGCAGATGAAGTTTCAAGAACCCGAAAAGCTTCTTAAGTATTCCCCCTCTGGTCGCTGCTCCGCGTGCGGGTGGGGACACCCAGCCTCGATTAGAGATCCTGAGTACAGCCAGCGATCCCTGTAGGCCTGCACTACTGTCCTCACGGACTGCGTCGAGTAACAGCAGGAAGTTCTCAATCTCCAGGCGTCGATTACCCGCCACGGCTGCAGCGCGACGGCCGGCCTCGACGCGCCAGAACAGCCCTTCCAACCTTGCCTTCACTTCGGGAAAGGGAGTGGCAGTCCCAAAGTAGTCGTCCACTCCAAAATTTAAGGCAGTTTGCCGCAGAGCAGATCCGTCCTGATCAAAGACCAAAACTATGGGTAGCGCGTGCGTTGCGGCCTTCGCCCGAAGTTGTCGCACGAGGGTAAACTGATCACTTTCTTCAGCGCCTTCCTCATTGCCCAATTCCAGCAACAGGATGTCCGGCTCAAACTCTGCCGACGCCGTTAGCGCCATCCCGGTCGTTGTTGCCAACGTCTCGTAACCGGCAGAAGCCAGTTGGGTTTGAAAAGCAGCTCTCGCGTAGTTCGTAACAATCAAAACTCGGCGCGCGACCAACTCGTCGAGCTCTTCGCCTGTTTCAGAAATGACGTTGTTATTGGACAAGTGTTGTGGGTTCTTACCTCACCTACAGGACAATGCGACGAGCCAGTAATCATACAGAAATACCAGTCGGGCCGAAACACAAAGCGAGGCGGACCTTGATTACAAGATCCGCCTCGTGGGTAAAGAGCTTTGAGTAAGCCGCTACTGGCTAACCAGCTGCAGACGCCCATCAGGCAACTTCACGGCAAAAACGGAGCGCTCATACACATTGAGAGCTACCGGAGCCTGGGATCGTACCGAAGCCATTTGCATTGGCGTAACTCTGCGCGCGTCCTCCAGTGCCTGTGGATCACGCATCAAAGAGTAGCGCCGATAAATCCGGCGAACATATTCCTGGGTTTCCTGATAAGGGGGAATCTGGCGTCCGTATTTTTCCACTGCGCCCTCTCCGGCATTGTATCCGGCCAGGGCCAGCCGCACATCGCCAAAGTAGTTCAGCAAAAACCGTACATAGCGCGCACCGCCTTCGATGTTCTGCCGGGGATCCCATATCTTTGTAACTCCGAAACGCCGTGCGGTAGGAGGCATTAACTGCATCAGTCCACTTGCACCTTTGGGTGAGAGCGCGCGCTGCTTGAAAGTAGATTCCTGATGCATGATGGCATACAGCAACACCGGGTCAACTCCGTTGCGAGTTCCCGAATCAACTATGAAGCTATCAACGGTAGAGTCCCCGGTTGTGAAACCATCCAGCGATTTACTAGTGCTCGCGGTGCTCACGCTGGGCGATGAGTAGACCATCGAATTGAGCCGCACCAGATTCTCGTTCTGAATGGCGGCGCGACGGGGCTGCGGCCGGCCCTTGATAGAACGGGGACGCACGGTGACTGGCTGCATTTGAACTCTGACACCGTTCCGGGTGTCAAAATTATCATATCGATAGCCACTACTTTGCGCTGCGGCAGGAACAGCGACCAGTAAGGTGAGAACTGTTATCCAAAAACTTTTTGTCATCAGGTTCCTTCAAACTGGCAGATTCGTTGAGAAAACTCGTGTCGAAACGCTCAGCAGGCTGTACAGGAGTTCGGGTCCGAGGAATTTGGGCAAGAACAAGAAGCTCTTCTCGAGCCCAGTGATAGTACCACGATGTTCAACCAGTCGCAACATGGTTAATACAGTGCGTGTTCTCTAGGGAAGTGTTGTGCAGGTTGGGCTTGGAGAGATTTTTCGACCCGTCAAACCAGGCAATTTCTACCTTGGTCAAACGCTAAGCGAAGGGAGCCATCAATGCTTCTGGATGGGGTACCGCCGGCTATAGTCCTTGCAAAAAGGTTGGCAGCAAGCCAGCACCGCGGTTGATCGGCTTCGCCTTTGAAATCTCACATCCGCTCCTTAAGATACGCCCGCTCTACAATCAGTAGAGTCTTAGTAACTTAAACCGGCGCACACCCGCGCCTCACCAACAAAGGACAAGACAATGAAAAAATTCCTTACGGTAGTACTTTCGCTCCTCTTCGCTTCTTCGCTGGTATCAGCCACGCAGAACACAAACTCTTCTTCCGGCAGCACTACTGCTGCTGCAACAAAGAAGAAACGTGGTCCAGTTTTCCGCGCTAACAAGGATCAGGTGAAGCAAGCTCAGGGGATTCTCAAGGACCGTGGCTTTTACGCAGGCGAGCAAAGCGGCAAGCTTGATACAGACACACGCACGGGCCTGAAGAAATACCAGACAGCCGAGACGATCAAAGTCACCGGCACGCTGAATCGGGCAACGCTCGAGAAGATGGGCATCGCGCTAACGGACAAGCAGAGGACTATGTAGCTTTCCAGGGCCAGCACATCAGTTAAGAATGCGCTTAGCAACATCGGCGCTTTCAGCGGCTCTGCGGTGATTCCCGTAGAGGAACACCGCTCAGACGCTGAGAGCGTCGATAAGCGCAGAACGACAAAGATTTCGTCGGTCCTAACTCAGTAACTTTTCGATTACGTTGTAGCTGGCTTCGAGAGCCTCGGCCAGCTTATCAGGTTGGGTGCCGCCGCCTTCAGCCATGTCGGTTTTCCCACCGCCACGACCTCCGACTATGGGGGCGATCTCTTTAATCACCTGGCCGGCCGGGACTCGTCCGGTGAGATCAGGCGAAGTGCGCACGATGAGGGACACCTTGCCGTCGCTGTTGCGACCCAGGACCACCACGCCTGACTTTATTCGCGCGAGCAAGGTATCTGAAAGTTGACGCATGCCCGCAGCATCCAGGCCATTGGTTTCACGAGCCACGACCCTAACGCCGGCAATCTCGCGTGACTCGTCTCCATTTGTTGATGAGGATGTTAGTGGACCACTGGCGATCTTCATACGCAGCTCTTCTGCTTCGCGCCGTGCCTTCTTTAGTTCGTCCTGGAGTTTGCCGATCACGGCCGGCAACTCAGTCCGGGACGTCCTTAAGCCACTCGTGACCTGAGTGATTAGCAGTTCGTCCTCACGAAAACGTTCGTAAGCGTCGACGCCGGTAATTGCGCGTATTCGCCGAACTCCGGAAGCGATCGACTCATCGCTGGTGATCTTGAAAACTCCGATATCGCCGGTTGCGCGCACATGAGTGCCGCCGCAAAGTTCTTTCGAAAAAATGTCTTCCGCCCCCTTGATCGAAAGCACCCGCACCTTCTCGCCATACTTCTCGCCAAACAGAGCCATCGCGCCCGAACGCATAGCTTCTTCGACCGCCATCTCGTTTGTTTCGACGTTCTCGTTGCGCAAGATGTGATAGTTGACCAGGCGCTCGATCTCCTCAATTTCACCTGGCGTCAAAGG
>JBDTOI010000001.1:0-80986 GCA_039933315.1 Pyrinomonadaceae bacterium | reverse complement strand
CACCGGCGAGGCACATTCTGCCGTTAAGACGGATCGCGCCTATAGCTTCGCCGATCTTTCGTCCTACTCTGTCAAAGACCGTCTGCTGATACGCGCCGCCGACCTGGTCTTCTTTTTTCTCATCAAGCTGATTGTACGAACGGTTTCTTTTAAAGTTGAAGGTTGGGAGAACTGGGAGGCCGCTTCCCAGGCCGGGAAGACTCCGATTTATACCTTCTGGCACAATCGCGTTTTCCTCGCCACCTACTTTTGGCAGCGGCGGCGAATAGTCGTACTGACTTCCCGGAGCTTTGATGGTGAATACATCGCGCGTTTCATCCAGAGGTTCGGTTACGGAGCTGTGCGCGGGTCGAGCACGCGCGGCGCGGTGGGCGCTTTGGTCGAGATGGTACGGCTGATGCGCGCCGGCTGTCCGACCGCCTTTACTATTGACGGGCCAAAAGGACCACGGTACGTGGCAAAGATGGGCGCGGTATTGCTGGCAAAGAAGACCGGCAATCCCATCCTGCCCTTCACAGTCTCACCCGCGCGGCTATGGACTGCCCGCAAGAGTTGGGATCAATTTCAAGTGCCGAAACCCTTCACGCCCGCCCTCGTGTTGATTGCCCCGCCCATCTACGTCGGTCCGGACTCCGACGAAGCTAACCTCGAGGCGAAACGTGATGAGTTGCAGCAGGCGCTTGACGATCTCAACCGGCGCGGCGATGAATGGCGGACCAGGCAGAATGTTTAAGATAGTCCGGTTGTTGTCGAGGGCGGGTGTACGGCTGCATCTTTAGCTTTTTGTTCCGCGTGTAGTAGGATTTCCGGCCAACCTTAGATCTCGGACTAAAAAGAACTTCCGCGGAGGGACGATGATAAATCAAGAGCGCATTAAGAACCTGCTTCTCGAACTGGTGCAGATCGATAGTCATTCGCGCAAAGAGCGTGAAGTGGCCGAACGGATCAAGCGACATTGTGAGGACCTGGGCGCCACGGTCGAAATCGACGAGGCCGGCGAAAAAGTGGGCGGAAACTCCGGAAACGTGATTGCTCGCTTCCCGGGAACGATTCCCGGCGCAGATCCGATCATGATGAGCGCGCATATGGACACCGTGGTGCCCGGCGAAGGGGTGAAGCCAATAGTCGAAGGCGACATCATTCGCACCGACGGTACCACCGTGCTCGGCGGCGACGACAAGAGCGGGTGCTCCGTAATCATCGAAACGATCCGCTGCCTCCAGGAACAGAACATTCCGCACACTCCAATTGAAGCCATTTTTTCTATTTGCGAAGAAGTTGGATTACTAGGAGCGAAGAACGTGGACGTGTCGAAAATTAAATCCAGGTACGGCATTGTTTTCGACTCCGACGATCCGGGATTCTTGTTTACTAAAGGGCCGTCGGCGAACCACATGGAGTACCGCATTCACGGGCTTGAGTCGCACGCCGGCGTCGCGCCCGAAGAAGGAATTTCTGCAATAAAGATTGCCGCCGAGGCCATTGTCGCAATGAAACTCGGTCGCATCGATGAAGAAACGACTGCGAACATCGGCCAAATCGAGGGTGGCATGGCCACCAATATCATTCCCAATCTGGTGGTTATGAAGGGCGAAGCGCGATCGCATAGCGAAGAAAAACTTAACGCGCAAACCGAGCACATGACTAAATGTTTCCAGGATGCGGCGGCAAAGTACGAAGTCACAGTTGCCGGCAAGACTACGCAGGCGTCGGTCGAAGCGCACGTGCAACGGGAGTACTCATCCATGAACGTCTCCGATAATTCTCACGTAGTGCAGTTAGTTCTACAGGCGGCGTCGCGCATGGGGCTGGATGTGAAAACGATGGCTTCCGGCGGTGGCTGCGATGCAAACATTTTCAATCGCCGGGGCATTGAGTGCGCCAATCTGGGCACCGGCATGCGCGCGATTCATACCGTCAAGGAATGGCTGGATGTAAAAGATATGTACGCCGCCGCTGAGATGACGCTCGAGATTCTAAAACTGAACGGTGAGATGGCTGCAAAGGGCTAGAATAGAAACAAGAGAAGAGAGCTACAATTGATGACTGATACTGAGCCTCAAGTAATTATCATCGGAGGCCCAAACGGAGCAGGCAAAACAACGCTTGCTCCTTTTCTTTTGCGCGACACGCTCAAGCTCCGCGACTACGTTAATGCCGATCCTATTGCACTCGGGCTCTCTGGTTTCGATCCGGCAAGCGTCGCACTCCCAGCCGGCCGCGTTATGTTGAGCAGGCTCCACTCGCTCGCCGAACAAAGACGAAACTTTGCCTTTGAGAGCACGCTGGCGGCCCGGTCCTATGCGGGCTGGATTCAAACGCTGCTAAAGGAGGGCTACACCTTTCAGTTAATGTTTATCTGGTTGCGAAGTCCCGAGCTGGCGGTTCAGCGCGTGCGCTCGCGCGTGCGTTCGGGAGGGCATGATGTGGCCGACGAGGTCACACGAAGAAGATACGCAGCCGGCCTAAAGAACTTCTGGGCGCTTTACCGGCCGGTTGGCTAATACCTGGGCTGTGTATGATAATTCCTTCTCCCCTGGCTTAATGAAGGTTGCGCGAGGTGGCCGAAATGAGCCTGATACAGTTTTGCAGGCGGAGCTTTGGGACAAGTTTCGCGGCGCATAGCTATGGATCCTGAGATTAAGCTCACAAAACGCATCTTTATTGACTATGGCGACGCCATAGAAACGGTCTTACAGCGCGCGGTGAACAACGCGTTGCTCATACACAAACGGCTCGGCAATCCAATTGCCACATGGAAAGACGGCAAGGTAGTAATCATCCCGCCGGAAGAGATCGTAGTCTTGTCTGATGTCCCCACAACAAAAGAGTGAACTCGCGGCAGACTATCGCGCCGGGTACGTAGCCCTCGTGGGCCGGCCCAATGCCGGCAAGTCGACTCTCCTGAACCGGCTGGTGGGTGAGAAAATCGCCGCCGTTTCCAACAAACCTCAAACCACCAGATTCAAAATCCAGGGAATCATCACGCGACCCGACGGCCAGATCGTCTTAGTTGATACTCCGGGCGTTCATAAACCCGGGTATGCGCTGAACCGCCGCATGATGGCCGCCGTTCACGATGCGCTGGAAGGCGTGGATCTGGTTTGCTTGATTCGCGATGCGTCCGTCTCGACCGGCAATGGGGATCGCTTCGTGCTCGATCTGGTGAAGCAAGCAGATAAAACGGCACTACTCCTGCTTAACAAGACCGACAAGGTAGCCGATAAATCAAAACTGCTGCCTCTGATGGAGTGGTACGGCCAGGAACGGTCCTGGGAATCGGTGATACCGCTTTCAGCGCTGAAGGGCGACATGATTGACGTTTTGCTGGGTGAGATGATCAAGCATCTGCCGGAGGGCGAGCCGATTTTTGGGGAGGATGAGTTAACCGACCAGTCAACGCGCTCCCTGGCGGCCGAAATCGTTCGCGAAAAGATTTTGGAGACTACGGGAGATGAGATCCCCTACGTCACTGCCGTAGTCACGGAACGTTTCGAAGAAGTCCGTCCCGACTTCACTCGGATTTACTGCACTATTTTTGTCGAGCGGGCATCGCAGAAGAAAATAATCATCGGACACGGCGGCGAGCGCCTGAAGCGGGTGGGCACACGCGCCCGGCAGGACATCGAGAAACTTTTGGATCATCGCTGCCATCTGGAACTATTTGTTAAGGTCGAAGAGGAGTGGCGCAATAAAGAGTATTTGTTGGATGACCTTGGGATTCGCAGCAGGTGAGATTTTGGCAGCGCTATGGTGAATAGCGATCATGAGTCATAGAGTCATTAGGCTTGGCATATTCCTGTTTGTACTCGCTTTCATACCCTCGACCGCGCAGGGGCAGGGTTTTCCCTGGAAGGACTTCGAACGTCGGACGATGCCGGAGCTACTGAAGATCAACGATCTGGAGGAAGCAGAAAACCTCAAGCGGTTTCCCGATCAGAATCAGTTTGTTTTCCGTGGCACCAGACTCCCCTCGGTGGTAAGCCTGACATATACAGGAGAGTCTCGAGCTCTGAGTAGTGAACGAAACAAGTTTATTGAATTGTGGGCCACCTCGTATTACCGGAATCCCGGATACGCGAACCTCTACAATGCCGAGTTTCTGTTTAAGGATGGTAATGAAGAACACTGGCTGCCGGTGCAGAAAGACGTGGCGAAGTATTTTCCTGAGGAGTTGAAGAAAGGTGAGCTGGTAGATTTGTATCTCATCAGCCCAGGCGGCCTCAGGGGCACAAACAAAGGAAAGACGCTCTGGGTGTTTTTGGTCGAGCAGTTTGGGGATCCGAGGGAGTGACTGGTAAGCAGTCAGAAGAAGAGGGTTCTTTCCCGCCAAAGCATTCAGAGACTCCCGCAGCGAAAGCGTGGATTGCCCTTGACGTGATAGGCCCACTAGCGGCTCCCGAGGCGTTGTCCTATGGTTTGATGGAGGCGGGCGCGCTGGGGACCGAGTCTCGCGATCTCGATGATGGGAGCGTGTTGGTTACGGCTTACTTCAGCGAAGCGATTGAGGATCAATTCGTTCATGACATGTTAATGGACGCCTTGCGCATCTATGAGATTTCCGCCACCTTACCGCTGCAATTCACGACTCGAGAGGTCAGTGATCAAGACTGGCTGACGGAATGGAAGAAAGGCTGGCAGCCGGTCGAGGTTGGCGAACGTTTCCTGATCGCCCCGCCCTGGAGTGAAATCAAAGACGCCAGAGACCGCATCGTGATTCGCATTGAGCCGGGTATGGCGTTTGGCACTGGCACACACGAAACAACCCGCCTATGCCTCGAGGCAATCGAGAAATATTTCAAAGGCGGAAGCTTTCTTGATGTCGGCACTGGCACGGGCATTCTGGCGATTGCCGCGGCCAAACTTTTCCCGGGTGCGCACATCGAGGCGTGCGATACCGATCCAGATGCCGTCGCGATTGCACGCGAGAACGCTCGCCTGAACAACGTGGCGAACATCACGTTTCAGGTAGGCACAGTTGCAGAAACCAGTGCCTCGGTCGATTGTGTCTGCGCCAACCTCACGGCAGATGTAATTATTGAACTACTCCCGTTACTGCTTGACGCGACCTGCGGGTGCCTGATTCTTTCCGGAATCCTGACCGATCAAATTGATTCAGTTCGATCGCGATTAAGTGACCTGGGTCTTGCAGAATCATACGAGATTGCCTCCGACGGCGAATGGGCCGCGATAATTGTGTAATGACCCGCCGAAGATTCTTTGCGCCGCCCGGCGCTTTTGACGCCAACGCCAAAATAGTCAGCCTGGCCGGCGACGAATCGCGCCATCTGCGTGATGTCCTGCGTCTGTCGCGCGGCGATGAGGTCTTTGTATTCGATGGCCAGGGTCATGAATACCAATGTGTCGTTGACGACTTCGGACGCGATTCATCCACGTTAAGGCTGATTGATGAAGTCGAGCCTGCGTCCCCGGAGTCGCCATTGAAATTGACGCTTGCCGTGGCGCTCCTCAAAGGCGAAAAGTTCGATCTGCTTGTACAGAAGGCTACGGAACTAGGCGTGTTGCGCGTGGTGCCGGTGATTACCACGCGCGCTGATGTTCGTTTGCGTGACAGTGCGGACGCTCAGAAGCGCGTCATGCGTTGGCAGCGTATTGCGCTGGAAGCAGCCAAGCAATCAGGGCGGGCCCTGGTGCCGGAGGTTTCAAGCCCGACTGATTTCGCATCCTTGCTTGTCGACCAGAAAATCGCCGGTGCGCGGCGGATCATGTTCTCCGAGAAAGGCGGTACGCCGCTTCAGGAAACGCCCTTAACCGGACCTCCGGCGGATATCACAGCTTTGGTCGGATCGGAAGGTGGCTGGGCGGATGAAGAACTGGCTCAGGCACGTAACGCTGGCTGGCGAATCGTGACGCTTGGCGGACGAACGATGCGTGCCGAAACCGCGGCGATCGCGGTTACCGTTGTATTGCAGCATTTGTACGGCGATCTTAAATAACCGGAGGATTTTGTTGCCTGCCGGATTTTCTTTCCAGATAATCCATCGGCTAAGTAATCCAGCCTAATGCTGATCCTTATTCAGAATTCGGGCGCCAAAGTCGTCCTGGATTACCCCGTTTCAGGCCTCAATTCTTGCACTCGTCGCCGGGATGTGTGATTATTGCTACATGAAAGTAATCATTCACAAACCCGATCTTTTGAGGAGTAGATAAGAGTGAAAGCGGAATTATCGCAATTAATCGCTTTACAGAACATCGATACGACCATCCGCAGACTACAAGCCGAAATAGAAGCAATACCCGAGAGGCGCGCTGAGATCGAAAAGGAATTCGATCAGCGCGCCTTTGAAATTCGTGCGATGGAAGCTCGTCGTGATCAGGCCCGCCATGAGCGCGCTCGGCTGGAAACGGAGATTCAGGAACAGCGCACGCGCGCCGAGCGGGCTGATCGGAATCTGATGTCCTCGAAGAAGCAGGAAGAATACACTGCCGCCATTCGCGAAGCCGACGCGGCGCGAAAACTGATCTCAACTTTGGAGACACAGGTTCTGGAGCAGATGGAAATCTTCGAACAGGCGGAGAACGATCTAAAAGAACGTGCGCCGGAAGTCGAAAAGCTTGGATCGGATATGGCGGAACGATTCGCCGCTTTCGATGAGCAGACGCGAACACAAGCAGATGAAGTGGCTGCGTTTCGCGTTGAGCGCGAGGGTCTGCTCAACGCGCTCCCTAAGGCGATGAGTTCACTCTACAATCGCATAAGCGCGCGCATCCGCGGTGGTGTGGCCATGGCCGAAGCTCGAAATGGCGCCTGTACGGCATGCTTGATGGCCCTGCGGCCGCAGGTTATGGCGCAGGTGCGCCGGGGTGAAGAGGTAATCACCTGCGACAACTGCAACCGCATACTTTATTTCGCTCCGGTTGAGGTTAAGCCGGTGGTATCTGTATCTGCCCAGCCAAATGCCACCCATTAGAAACTGATACATTGGCGCCGACGCGTTCGGAACAGCAGCAAAATAAAAGGGAGCACGCAGCAATGCATGCTCCCTTTCTTATTTTTGAAGTATGACTCGATCTACTTTCGCACCAGGGTTACTCGTACAGGCTCATTGAGGGAACTGGCCGGTATGTTGAGTTCCTGCGAACGATAGCCTTTCGCCTTCACTTTGAACTTTAGCTCGCCCAAATGCAGCGGTGGCAGGACCATGACGCCGCGATCGTTGGTGAGCCCCCAGTCAGTCTCACAAAAGTATCCGTCCGAGCGGTTGGATTCTAGTTTGACCAGGGCGTTTCTGATAGGATTGCCGCCCTCGTCATAGACTCGCACATCGGCGCGGCCAATGCCGTTCGGCGCCTTGGGGGCGATGCCCATGTTCTGGGGCTCATCCGGGTTCTGAGAAGGGTTACCTCCCTGCGCGTAGCCGACCGCGAAGGTGGCAGCGATTATGAGAGAGACGATAAATAGTTTACGCATTCTTTGAACTCCTGTTTGAAACTTTGAGGATAACGGGGGCGTTGCAGCTATCTTTTCGGTTCCTGTTAGCGGGGAAACCGGTTTCTGACCGGCCTCATCTTGATTATACGTCGAAAGGCTCAGATTTTGGAAATTTCCCCGTGCTGAGGTGCCCCGAATTAGGGCCGCACTTTGATTAATCCGACCGGCACTGCGTTGCTTGCTGCATGATTGAGATTTGATGGTCATTTAGCCTCAGGGAGCGATTATGAAAAAGACCTTGTTTTTACTCTTGATTGCATTAGGCCTTTCCCACGGCTACGCTCCAGGCCAGACGCCTGGTCCCAGTACGCCAGCCCTGATTTTCATAAAAGCTGGAAGGCTGATAAATGTACGGGCCGGCCGCGTTGACCTGAATCAGGGCATCTTGATCGAAGGCGATCGCATTAAGGCGGTTGGCCCACTCCAGCAGACTCAGGCTCTGATTGATCCCCGGGCGAGAATCATTGATCTGTCCGGCGCCACCGTAATGCCCGGTCTGGCCGACTGTCACACCCACATCCTGCTACAGGGCGACATAACTGCCGCCGATTACGACGAACAATTATTAAAGGAGTCCATTCCTTACCGCACCATCCGGGCCACCGTAGCCGCCCGCACAGCTTTAACAAATGGTTTTACGACCCTCCGTGATTTGGAAACGGAAGGCGCCATGTATGCGGATGTCGATGTTAAGCAGGCCATAAATCGTGGCGTGATACCAGGGCCGCGCATGTTCGTCTCTACACGGGCGTTTTCGGCCACCGGTATGTATCCGCTATCCGGCTACTCGTGGGAATTGAAGATGCCGGAAGGAGTGCAAATCGTTGATGGCGCGGACAACATACGCCGCGCGGTGCGCGAACAAGTTAAGTATGGCGCCGACTGGATAAAATTCTATGCGGACCGTCGTTACTTTATGAAAGATGGTGCCCTTCACAGTTGGGTAAACTTTACGGATGAAGAGATGCAGGCGATGGTCGGCGAAGCGCACCGGCTCGGCCGCCGAGTCGCCGCGCACGCGATGGGCCGTGACGGAATTGAAGCCTCGCTCAAGGCGGGCGTGGATTCTATCGAGCACGGCTACGGCCTCGACGAAGAGATGATGGATCGAATGGTACAGCAAGGAGTCTATTGGTGCCCCACCATCTACGTCGGAGTTTACGTGGCCGAGGGACGGGCCGCCGGCGGGGCCACGATCTGGTTGACGATGCGTGATCTTGAAGCAAAAGCATTTTCGCTGGCCGTCAAGAAAGGCGTGAAGATCGCCTACGGCACAGACGTTGGCGGTTATGCCTGGACCGAAAACCAGGCAAAAGAGTTTTCGTACATGGTGCGGTATGGCATGACCCCTATGCAGGCAATTCAGTCGGCGACTATTGTGGCTGCCAATCTGCTGGAACGACCCAACGACCTGGGCGCGATTGAAGCCGGAAAGTATGCCGACATCATCGCCGTTGCCGGGGATCCGTTGCGCGATATTACAGAGCTTGAACGAGTGCAATTTGTAATGAAGGGCGGCGCCGTTTTTCGCAATGACATGTCCCGCTAAGTCGAATCACCAGAAATAAAAAGCGAGGTTAGGCCATGACACTGATCGATCTTCTTGTGCTATTACTCATCGCCGGAGTGTGCGGGTCGCTGGGACAGGCGATTGGCGGTTACTCACGCGGTGGCTGCCTGGTCTCCATTGCGCTGGGTTTTGTAGGTGCTCTGATCGGTTCCTGGCTGGCGACTAAAATGGGCTTGCCCGAACTACTTCCGGTACGAATTGGCAGCACAGGCTTTCCCATCGTCTGGTCGATAATCGGAGCGGCCTTGTTTGTGGCGGTGATCAGTTTGCTTACCCGGCGCAGGGGTTAGTATTCCCTTCAAAGCCCTCTGGATTGAGGCCGAACTAAAAACGTATGGCGCAGCATCTGTAAGAATGCTGCGCCATATGTGCCTTTCAATCTCTCAAATTTCAACCACCATTAGGCGGAGGATCTCCGGTACCACCATTAGGCGGGGGATCACCCGTGCCACCATTCGGCGGCGGATCTCCCTCCTCAGGCTCATCATCGGCAGGTGGAACCAGCCCACCGTTAGGGGGCGGGTCACCTGGTTGTTTGGCAAAGAGAGGGACGATGAACTGAGGATCTTCATACCTCATCGTGTGGGAGTTCTGTGTCATTTGATGTGTTCTCCTTAGTGAGTGGTGGAACTACGTATTTCGGCGGCGATGGTGCCGCCGAGTTGCTGGTGAGGAAGTTGGATGTCCCGGCGTGTGAGGTAGAGATCAAAGGTTTGCTGCCCCCATTTCTGTCTCAGTTCCGCCAGGAGGCTGGAAGCTTTTTTGAACTGCTGCTGAGCACTCGTTTCATCGCGCAAGATCCGGTTGGCACTGGCCGCCACAACCAGGGCTCGCCATTCGGATTCCTGTTGTCCCGCCGCGGCAAATCTTTCCTGGGCCGCGATCGCATTTGTCAGCGCGGCCTGTGCGCCCTGCTCCTGCAGTTGGACTTCGGCCAGAGCAAGTAAGGCCCGGGAAAGCAGCGCGGCATCGTCCGCCTGCTTTGCCAGCTCGACGGCATCATGACAAAGGCGCGCTCCATCAGAGCGCGAACCGGAGAAAGCTTGCGCCAGACCGAGCGTGTATTTTGCCTGGATGGGCACACCCTCGTACTGCCGGCCCGCCGATTCCGCCAACGCCCGTTCTGCCCTTCTTTTGGCGCCGCCGAAGTCCAGCTCGCTAAGGGCAATCTGCGCCCTGATTAGCTCGACCTCGGCCAGCACAGGTTTGTACTTTCCCTCTGGTCGATTCGCCAGTTCCTGCGCCTGATCCAGGGCGCTCCGGGCGTCGGCGTAGCGACCTACCCGCCAGAGGGTGTTGCCGCGGTTCATGAAGTTATAGGCCAGGTTTAATTTGTCGTTCAGGTAGTTGTAAGTTTCATAACTCTGTTCGTAGCGTTGCAGGGCTTCCGGATATCGCTCCTGTTCGAAGAGAACCATCGCCATGTCGGCATGGCACGAGGCGATCTGACGCTGGTTGCCGGCGTGTTCGGCGAGTTGGAGCCTTTGCTCCAGCGCCTGGTACGCACCGGGGTAATCACCTTTTCGACGGCGGGCGCGTCCGATCGTCAACAGGCAAACTGCGACATGACTCCGATAGTTGCCTGATCGAAAAGTCGTCAGCGCTTTTTCAGCAAGCTGCAGACCCTCGCCTGCCTTCAATTGCTGAACGCGCAGATTTGCCAAACTCCATAGACCCAGCGCTTCCAAAAAAGGAGACTGGTTTCGGGAGGCGATATCGAGCGCGAGCTTGCAGTTCTTTTCAGATTCGTCAAACCGTCCCAGGGCCGTAAGCGTATTGGCCAGATTGACCAGGCTGCGAACTGTGGGCGTCTCCAGACCGGTTTGCTGAGCGAACTCGATGGCCCGTTTTTGGTATTGCTCCGCCTCGGCCGTTAAACCTTCCCGGTAAGAGACCACGCCGAGCTCTATCAGCGCATTGATCTTCTGCAAATCGCTGTTGTGGGCCTCAGCCAGATCGTACGCTTGCTGCAACTGCGAACGAGCGTCCGGAAATCTGTTTACCTCCCGCAGCAGAATGCCCCGCCGCAACAACACTTCTGTGCGTCCCTCGAAATTCGCCATGGCTTGAAACAATTGATCAGCCTTTTCAAAGACCTGACTTGCGGTGGGCGTGTCGGCCTTTCGTTGATAGAGGGTACCCGCTCGCAGATAGGCGGTGGCGTAGCCTGGCTCACGATTGATCGCCTCAGTGTAACTCTTGATGGCCTCGTCGATTTGCTCGTTCTTCTCGTAAGCGCGACCCAGGTCGAGATGTGCCTGGGGCGAGCCCGGATCCTGGGTGACGATCTGACGATAAGCTTCAATCGCCCGGGCAAAATCCTGAGTGCCGAGTGCGTTAACCGCATCAAGATAGAGAGCATCCGCCCTGGAAAGCGTCGAGCGATCGGGCACCAACTGATTTGCCATTATCAGTTCTTTGTTGGCGCGGTCAGCATAGTCCTGCTCCATCAATGCCTCGGCGAAACGCGCATGGGCCAACGCAAACCCGGGGTCTGCTTTGATTGCTTCTTCCAAAGCTTTGCCGGCCTGATAGTAGGCGCCGTTCCTTAGCGCCTCGGTTCCCACTTTGTACCACTGTTCAGCCGCGGTCGTTGGTTTGTAGGTTGAGGACAACCAACGGCGTGGCACGGCCCATGCGGCCAGTCCCAGAACCAGCAACGCGACAACAAAAAAGCGCAACGATAAGCGTGGCCGGCGAAGTGTCTCGGCCAGTGTGGTCAGGGCGCTGGGATGGGCCGTAACCGCGGGTCGAGAAATTCGCGTAGTGCGCTGGTCTTCCGGTCCCAGACTCGCGCGCACAGCCTGTAAGTCTACGATCATCTCGGCGGCAGTTTGATAACGCTGTTCCGGTTTCTTAGCCAGCGCCTTTAAGGTGATTCGATCCAGCTGAGGCGGTATGCGGGGATTGATGGTTGAAGGGGCGGGCGGGTTCACGTGGATAACTTGCGCGCCAATTTCCATCACACTGGATCCGGAAAACGCTGATTGCCCTGTGATGCATTCATAGAGCAAAGCGCCAAGCGCGAAAAGGTCGCTACGCCCGTCAACAGCTCCGCTGGTCGCCTGTTCCGGCGAAAGATACAGGGGCGTGCCGACCACGACATCGCTCCGCGTTTGTGTGCCGAGTTGTCGCGCAGCATTTGCGCCGGCTTCCGTTTCCGGTTCTTCATTCAGGTGCTTCACCAGGCCGAAATCAAGCACCTTGACCTGGCCACGCTCGGTAACCACGACATTGGAAGGCTTCACGTCCCGATGAATAATTCCTTGCTGATGAGCTTCGCCAAGCGCCGCGGCCACAGACTCGACTACTTCAACGGCACGGCTTAAGCTGAGAGCACTGCGGTCCAGCAACTCGCTCAACGGTTCGCCCTTCACCAGTTCCATTACGATGAAGGGCTGGCCGTCGGGCGTTTCGCCATAGTCGTGAACAGTGGCAATGTTGGTATGACTGAGGAGAGAGACGGCTCGGGCCTCGCGCAGGAAGCGCGCGCGATACTGTTGCACCGTCGCTGCGGTGAGAAACTTTATCGCGACGCGCCGCCCCAGGTGTGTGTCAACCGCGGCGTACACCACTCCCATGCCGCCCTCGCCGAGCTTGTCCACAATCTGATAATGAGAGACGGTCTGCCCGATCATCTGAACCCCCGAAATAAAACAAGGCAGGAGAAAAGACTAGGTTAAGACGCGGAGGTGCGAATATAACGACCGAAAAGTTAAGTGCCCGCGCTGTGAGTCAGCGTTTGGAGTTCGCATTCTGCTCTAAAAGCAAGCAGAATTCAAGAACCAGTCCTAAACGTAAGCGGCGGTTCAGGGAAGATCTGTGTCGCGGATTTTCTGTTCCAGTTGGTGACGATACTGGCGTAATTTTTCGCGCAGGCCGGAGTTGTTGTTGGCCATTATGGCCACGCTGAGCAAAGCGGCATTGGTGGCGCCGGCCTTACCAATCGCGAGTGTTCCCACCGGAATCCCGGCTGGCATTTGCACAGTGGACAGCAGGGAGTCCATGCCCTTCAGCGCGTCACTCTTCATCGGCACTCCCAGCACAGGCAAGATAGTGTGGGCAGCCATTACGCCGGCCAGGTGGGCGGCCCCGCCCGCACCGGCGATAATCACCTGCAGACCGCGCGACTCAGCGCCCGAGGCAAACTCTGCTGCCAGAGTGGGGCTGCGATGGGCGGAAAGCACGCGGCACTCGTGAGCGATGCCAAACTGGGTGAGTGTTTCCGACGCCGCGCTCATGGTGTCCCAGTCGGACTTGCTGCCCATGATAACAGCGACAAGCGGGGCAGATTTTGGTTCACCAGCGCCAGTGGTTTTGTTTTCCTCTTTCATTCTCAATTCATTCCGTGTTGGGATTAACTTCCTTTTTTATCTCGGCGCTCTCAGGATTCTGCGCGCCCGGGATCGGAGAGCCGCCCGGTTTTTTTCCTTCCAGTTTTTCGTCTGGACTTAATTCCACTTCAGGCTTTTTGGCTTCGCTTCCCGCGCTAACTTGTTTCTCATTCTGGCTCATGTTTTGTCACTCCCCGCGGTGGTTCTATTCTCCCTGGTCGAGTGAATAGCCCCGCTCGCCGTCAAAGTTACAGAGGTTTTCCGTCTTTATGAAATCATATCCAGCGCTGGCTATGTTGTCTAATAACGAAATGATTTGCGCATGCGTGATGGTGCCACCTGACTTCGGCAGGAAGCGGCAACGCCAGTGATCGGAACAAAACGTCTCCGACTTGCCTCCGGGCCACACCTTCACACCGCGATTGCTGATCATGCTGAGTTTGAGATCGTCGCCCGAGACCTGGCCCAGTGCTTCACCCAGGTTATCGGGGCTACCTTTCAACCAATCGAGAAAGACATCGACTCCCACCAGCTCCTTCTTCGAGCCGGATCGTTCCTTGATAATTGTTTGGCTGCCAAAGGAGTCATCACGGTTCTCCTTGTAAACGACCGCTTTGAGGGTTTTTGATTTCTTGCCCAGGCGCTCGATGACGGCGGCGGCAAACTCCTGGGTGCCGACCTTCTGTTTGCTGACCCGTTCATCATAAATGTCATAGGTATGCACGCCGTCTTCGATCGTGCGCAGCCAGGCATTATGAACTCGCTCCGCCGTGCCGGTTTGCCCGATATGCACCAACATCATCACGGCACCCAGCAGCAATCCGGAAGGGTTCGCCAGGTTCTGTCCGGCGCGTCTGGGCGCAGAGCCGTGAATCGCCTCGAACATCGCCACGTGCTCGCCGATGTTTGCCGAACCGGCGAGACCCACTGAACCGGCTATCTGGGCGGCTACGTCAGAAAGGACATCCCCGTAAAGATTCGGCATGACAATCACGTCAAAAATGGTCGGCGTATCGGCCAGCTTGGCAGCGCCAATATCCACTATCCAGTGCTCGTTTTCGAATTCAGCGTACTCGCTGGCTACTTCGTCGAAGACCCGGTGGAAAAGTCCGTCGGTAATCTTCATGATGTTGTCTTTGGTGAAGCAGGTAACTTTCTTGCGGTTGTGCAGCCGCGCATATTCGAACGCGTAACGTACAATCTTTTCCGAACCCGGCCGCGAAATAAGCTTTAAACACTGGGTAACCTGATCCGTTTGCCGGTGCTCGATTCCGGCGTAGAGATCCTCTTCGTTCTCGCGCACGATGACGACATCCATGTTGGGATGTTTTGTCTCCACAAAAGGATAATAGGAAACACAGGGACGTACGTTTGCATATAATCCCAGCGTCTTACGCACCGTCACGTTGAGGCTCTTGAAGCCTCCGCCCTGTGGCGTTGTAATGGGAGCTTTAAGGAAAACTTTTGTGCGGCGTAAGCTTTCCCATGCGCTCGGTTCGATGCCGGAACTGTTCCCTGCCAGATAGACCTTTTCACCGATTTCAATAGTCTCGATCTCCAGCCGCGCCCCCGCCTCTTTGAGAATGCGGAGCGTGGCCTTCATAATTTCAGGGCCGATGCCGTCGCCATGCGCAACGGTTATGGGCACGCTATTAGCCATAGTTGAGAATGCCTTTCCTCGGTCAATAAACTGGGAATGGAAGTGAAGCAATATATGCCAAAAGCGGAAGGTGAGCAAAGAACGGAGAGCAACAGGCAGGCCGGTCCGGTGCGGAGCTGCGCCTTTCAGGTGTTAAGATATGAGCACCGGCACTTAATCCACGGCAATGCACGAGCAATCATTCACAACTCTCGAGTTCGACAAACTGTGCTCATTAATCCAGCGCGGCGCTCAAACCGAGATGGGGCGCGCCGCCCTCGCGGCGCTAAGGCCTCATGACGATCTGAACGCCCTGGGTCAGGCGCTTCACCGTGCGGCTGAGTCGGTTGAATTGCGCAAACGCGGGGTTCGCTGGTCCTTCGAAGGTCTGGCCGATCCCAACGATGCGCTGGCGCGTTTGCAGATCGCCGGTGTAGCGCTCGACGCGATGGCAATCCTCGCCCTGGCACGATGGTGCGAGCACGCTATGGCCGCGCGCGCGTCTATCCTCGCCGAACGGGACGCGAGTCCTAATTTGTTCGAGCTGGTAGCGCAATTACCTTCCGGATTGAACAGCGTCGTGGCTCGGGTTACCAACAAGATTCTGCCGAGTGGCGAGCTGGATGATCGAGCCAGTCCCGAGCTGGCGCGTATCCGCCACGACATTGCCCGCCTGCGATCGAATATTACGCGCTCCCTGGAAAGCTTAATGCGGCAAACGCCGTCCGCGATTCAGGACGAGCTGGTGACGATCAGAAACGATCGCTTTGTGATTCCCGTACGAGCTGATCATCGTGGCCAGGTAGGTGGTGTGGCCCATGGCTTTTCATCTTCGGGCGCCACTGTTTTCATCGAGCCCTTGAAGACGATCGATGCAAACAACGAGTTGCAATCTCTGCGCGAGGCTGAAGAACGTGAAGTCGCAAAGATTCTCTTTGCGTTGTCGGAAGACTTGCGGCGGGAATTGCCCTCAATCCGCATGGCCGTGGCAGCCGTGGCGGAGCTTGATTTCGTGAGCGCGAAAGCCAGTTTCTCCGAAAAGTTCCGCTGCGTCGTGCCGGCGGTGAATGCTGTTAGCAGCGAGCTGGAGTTCGTCGAAGCCCGTCACCCGTTGCTGGAAGAAAACCTGCGCGCCTCGCATCATGCGATCGTGCCGATCTCTTTTTCATTGACTGAGGGAAAGAGCACCATGGTCATATCCGGAGCCAACGCGGGCGGTAAGACGGTTGTGCTCAAGACCGCCGGGCTGCTTTCGCTGATGGCCCTTTCCGGTTTACCGGTACCGGCGCGCGCGGCACGCGTGCCGTTTTACCGTTCGGTGCTGGCTGACATCGGCGATCATCAATCCCTGGCCGCAAACCTTTCGACGTTTACTTCGCATGTCGCCAACATTGCCTTGATGATCAAACTTTGCGAGGCTCCCGCGCTGGTCTTGCTCGATGAAGTAGGCACCGGAACAGATCCGGAAGAAGGTTCGGCGCTGGGCGTTGCCGTGGTCGATCATTTCCGTAGAGGTTGCGGGGCGCATGTCATAGCAACCACGCATTACGGTGGCCTGAAAATGTACGCCGCCAATGAAACTGGCGTCGTGAACGCCAGCGTGGAGTTTGATGAGAAGACGCTGCAACCTACTTACCGGCTCCTGGTCGGCGTCGCAGGATCCTCCTCGGGACTCGAAATCGCCCGGCGTTTTGGGATTCCTGACAAAGTTATCAGCGGCGCGGCTGCTCAAGTTAAGGAATCCTCCCGTGATGCGGCCGACTACTTACGTCGCATTAAACGCGAGGCGACTGCGGCCGAGGAGCTGCGTCAGGCTTTGGAGGAAGAACGCGCGGCCGTGGCGGAGAGGTACGCTTCACTCGAGAAAGAAGCGGAAAAGCAGGAGCACGCGCGTCAAACTACTTTCCAACGCGCGTTAGAGAAAACAGTTGCCGAGTTTGAGAAACGATCGCGGGAGCTGGTCGCCACCATCCAGGACCGCTCGCAGCGCTTAAAAGTCGAACGTGAATCTCAACGTCGGGTGGCAGAACTAAAACGAGAGGCCCAACACGCGGCGAATGCAGGGCGCAAACGAGAGCCAGTTTCGAAGGATGTTGCAGATGTGCGGTCTCGCGGAGTGCGGGTCATGCGCGACGGCCAGCTCGTCGAGAAAGAGAATCTTAAAACAAATTCCGATGCCGGCGCGGCCATAGACGAGCGCTACGTTCCGGCGGAGGCGCGCGAGATTGTAGTAGGTGATAAAGTTAAGCTTCGCTCATTTGGATCGGTCGGCATTGTCGACTCATTGAAAGGGGACGAAGCCGAGGTGCGCGTGAAATCTCTGCGCTTCCGGGAAAAGTTGGAGAACCTGGAACTGGTTGAACAACTATCTTCCCCGAAAGTGACTCCTTCGAGATTTGCGCCAGGTCGCGATTCGCGCAAAACCGAAATTCACTTGAAATCGGACGACAATGGGAGCTCCGAAATAAACGTTATCGGACAAACGACGGACCAGGCCGTTGATGCTGTCGATAAGTTCCTCGATGCAGCTTCGCTTTCCAGCCTCAGCAAGGTGCGCATCGTTCACGGCCACGGCACTGGCGCGTTGCGTCGCGCGATAGCCGAGATACTGAAGGATCATCCGCACGTTGAGAGGTTCATGCCCGCCCCGCAGGATCAGGGAGGAAGTGGCGCGACGTTGGTGGAGTTGAAACAATAGTTAAAGGGCAATCAAGTTTTAGGAATGCGCTATCCCCAAACATTCATCGATGATCTGAAACGGCAGGCGGACATTGTTCGCGTCGTTCAGGACTACGTCTCGCTGAAGAAGAAGGGAACGAACTGGATGGCGTGTTGTCCTTTTCACAAGGAGAAAACGCCTTCGTTCTCAGTCAGCCCAGCCAAGGAAATTTTCTACTGCTTCGGTTGTCACAAGGGCGGATCGGTGTTCAACTTTGTGATGGAGATGGAGCGCGTCACATTTCCCGAGGCTATCAAGATCGTGGCCGAGAAGAGTGGCGTGCCGCTACCAAAGCTCGTGGAGGACAGTCGTTTTGAGACGCGGCGACAGGAATCCGATGATGTTATTGAGCTGAACAAGTGGGCGCTTGAATGGTGGGAGCAACAGCTCGAACAGCCCGGGGAAGCGCGCCTGGCACGAGATTATCTTTCGCGCAGGGAGATAACCGACGAGACATGCAAGACGTTTCGCCTCGGCTATGCGCCGGATAGCTGGGAGGCTTTGTCGTCTCATCTTAAAAGAAAGGGCGCCACCCAATTACAGATCGACCGCAGTGGCTTGGTAGTTAAGAAGGAAGAAGGCGGCTCTTATGATCGATTCCGCGGCCGGCTTATTTTTCCCGTAATGGACATCCAGGGGCGGCCCATCGCTTTTGGGGCCAGGACCTTGAAGGACGAGGATGCGAAGTACATAAACTCTCCCGAAACGGCTGCGTACATTAAGGGCCGGCATCTGTTCGGCTTGAACCTGACGCGAGATGAAATTCGCCGGCAGGGGTATGTCATTCTGGTTGAAGGATTCCTCGATCTTATTGTTCCTTACCAGTTTGGTGTCAGGAATGTGGCTGCCAGTCTGGGGACGGCGCTAACACCCGAGCAGGTAAAACTGTTAGCTCGGTTTGCGCGTAAGGTAGTAGTCAACTATGATGGTGATAACGCGGGTGTGCAGGCAGCTAAAAGGGCAGTAGAAACGCTTCTGGCAGAAGATCTTGAGGTTAAGGTGCTGGTTCTGCCGGACAACGCCGATCCGGACGAGTTCATAAGAAAAACGGGCGTCGGAGAATATCAGCGGCAGCGAGGCGAGGCACAACCCCACATACAATTTGTGATCGATCAGGCGGTGCGGGATCGCAATCTTCGTCGCCCGGCGGACAAAGCCGCAGCGTTGGAGGATGTGCTCCCGTTTGTTCGCGCTGTCCGCAGTCGGATACAGAAGCGCGAGTATTTTGATATTGCGATGGACGCGCTGCGCATGCAGCCCGAACAGCGGCGTGAGATTTGGCAGCGAGTTCGAGTAGGTGCAAGCATCGCAGCGACTGACGTTCAAGGAATAGTCACGCGGCGCGCCACAGCGAAGCCCACAGTTGCTGAAGAGAAGCTGCTGGAATACTTATTAAGGGACGAGCAGGTACGCCATTCCATTCTGCGGCGGCTGGAAGAGGCCGATTACGAGGGCTTGGCTACGGCAGCGATATTTCGAGCACTGCTGGAACTGGAACTCGAAGGCGTGACGCCCGATTTTGCTTCGCTGACCGCAAAAGTGGAAAGTGATCCAGTAGCTACCGAGGTGTTACCGCGCCTTTTGATTGGTGAAACGAGTGACGTTGAGACAGCCAACGACTTTCCGATAAGCGCGGAGAGCTGCCTGAATCAGTTACGTTTGGCAGCATTTGATCATCGGATTGACGACCTGAAATCTGAATTAGCGGAAGCTGAACGCGCTGGTAATACAGAACGAATCATGCAAGTGGCTCTTCAGCACTTTGAAATTACCAAACGACGGGATGCGCTCGATGCGGTGCTGCCGCGTGGAAATATTATGAAGGTTTCTGGAGTGAACTAGAGTCTTAGAGGTTAACCTTAGGATATTAGAAACTGTGAGTATTGAAGACAAAGATCGAGACGATGTTATGCAGAGACTGCTGGAACTTGGCGGAGATAAAAAGTATTTGACGTTTGATGACCTTAATCGAGAGTTGCCCGACAATGTCGTCTCCCCCGACGATATCGAAGACGTGCTGCAGAAGCTCGAAGGCTCAAACATACCGGTGGCTGACTCCGAGGAGCGCCTGATCGAGCAGGCGGCGGCCATCGCAACTGACGATGAAGAAGAAGGCGGCGACGAGGATATCGAGCTTGACCTGTCGGCGGGAGCTCTGGAAAAGACGAACGATCCGGTCCGCCTGTATCTGCGCGAAATGGGGGTTGTGCCGCTGCTGACGCGAGAAGGCGAAGTTGCCATCGCGAAACGAATCGAGCGGGGTCAAATCAAGACGCAGAAGGCGATAGCTCGGTCGCCGATTGCCGTCGCGGAGTTGATAAGAATCGGCGAGCTGTTGGGGGCAGGCCAGCTGAACATCCGCGATATCGTTACTTTTTCGGAACAGGCTGAGCTGACGGGCGACGAAGATAAGGCCGATGAGTATCGTTCGTGGACCGTCGAAGGCATTGAAAACATCAAGAAGGTTTTTAAGAACGGCCTGAAAGAATGGACCAAGCTGCGGGCTGAACAGAAGATCACCCGGGGCAAGAAGACAAAGAAGCTACTCCGCCTGCGACGCAAAGTGGCCCGCCTGCGCCTTGAGATTGCGCAAGAGATCGGCAGATTGAATCTGACCGAACGCGCGCGCCAGCGTCTTATCAATGCAATTCGGCACGTGCAAAAAGAGGTGCGCGCCGCTGAACGCGAAATTGAAGCCTACACGGAAAAGCTTAACAAGAAGCGCATCAAGGCTGAGGATCAAAAAGAGTTTAAGAAGCGTATCTCGGCGGCGAGGAAGCGTCTGCAACTGATTGAGCTTGAGCACAATGTCGCGCCCGTCGAGATCAAACGTTCGCTGCAGTCAATCATTACCGGCGAACATCAGACGGGCCAGGCCAAGCGCGAGCTGGTCGAAGCGAACCTGCGCCTGGTTGTGTCTATTGCCAAAAAGTACACAAACCGTGGCCTGCAGTTTCTGGATCTAATCCAGGAAGGCAACATCGGTTTGATGAAGGCGGTTGATAAGTTTGAATGGCGCCGCGGTTACAAATTCTCGACCTATGCGACTTGGTGGATTCGCCAGGCCATCACCCGCGCCATAGCGGATCAAGCAAGAACGATTCGCATTCCGGTGCACATGATCGAGACCATCAACAAGCTGATTCGTACCTCCCGCGCCCTCGTTCAGGAACTCGGCCGCGAGCCAACCAGCGAAGAAATTGCCAAGAAGATGGACATCCCCGTGTCCAAGGTGCGCAAGGTTTTGAAGATTGCGCAGGAGCCGATCTCTCTGGAGACCCCAATTGGGGAGGAAGAGGATTCACATCTTGGCGACTTCATCGAAGACAAGTCTATCCTCAACCCGGCTGACGCCGTTGTCGCCTCCAATCTTCGTGAGATCACGGATGAGGTTCTGGCTACTTTGACGCCGCGTGAGGAAAAAGTGATCAAGATGCGTTTCGGCCTTGGCACCAGCGGTTCAGAACACACGCTGGAAGAAGTGGGCCAACATTTCGCCGTCACCCGCGAGCGTATTCGCCAAATCGAAGCAAAGGCGCTGCGGAAGCTGCGGCATCCCTCCCGCTCACGCAAATTGAAAGCGTTCCTCGAAAACGTACAACGGTAACTAATCCCGAAAGAGACGCCGATAATTTAGATCACGGCACTTTTTCCGGCACCTGACTTTGTTTATGAGAATCGTCGAGAGCTATCGCCAGAAACTCGCCAGCGAAGAAGGTTGGGTCCTGAAACGTGGGGCCTCACTAAGAATCGCGCTTTGCTATCCCAACATCTACTCGATCGGGATGGCAAATCTTGGTTTCCAGGCGATGTACGAGATTTTCAACCACATTCCAGAAGTTTCTTGCGAGCGTGCCTTCCTGCCTGATCCGATTGAGATGAGGGAGTACGAGAACTCCCGCAAGCCTTTGCTTTCGCTGGAATCACAGACGGCTGTCCGTGATTTCGATGTAGTTGCCTTCTCAATTTCATTCGAGACTGATTATCTCAACATGGCGCGGATGCTACGCTTAAGTGGCGTTCCCGTATGGACCAGGGATCGCGGGCCGCGCGATCCACTGATTGTTATGGGCGGGGCTGCCTCTTTTCTGAATCCGGAGCCGATAGCAGATTTCACCGACGTAATTGGTGTTGGCGAGGGCGAGATCCTTGGCCCCCAATTAGTCGACGTCCTCTTTGAAAATGGTACGAAACAAGAAACTCTTGTCGCACTTGCCAGATTCGGACGTGGCTTCTATGTGCCTTCGCTTTACGAAGTGACCTATAACGAAGACGGCACAGTTCAGGCGTATAAACCAAAAGAGACTGGCATGACAGCGCGAGTCGGGCGGGCGGTGGCGGCTGAGAATCCGAAGGAAGGAAGTTTGCGGCGGGCCATGCGCAAAGGTCAGACGGAAATTGCTGAGCGTCTGCGCACTGAGGAAGTATTCGCTCCATCCACAAGCATTTGGGCGCCCCAGGCCGAAATGGGAGATCGGTTCCTGGTCGAAATCTCGCGAGGATGTTCGCAGGGTTGTCGATTCTGCTGGGCCGGCTTCAACTACTGGCCGCCCCGCGTCGTCCCGGCTCGCGATATTCTCGCTAAGGCGGCCGTATGGCGAGCAAAGACCGACAAGATTGGACTGGTTTCTACTGCCGTTTGCGACCATCCTGAAATCAGCGAGATCTTGCAAGGGCTGCGGGCGATGGAATATCGCATCTCAGTCTCTAGTTTGCGTCTCGACCAGATCTCGGATGAGTTGCTCGACGCGCTGGTTGAGTCTCGTGATCAGCAGATTGCGGTCGCGCCTGAGACTGGATCCGATCGCCTGCGTAAGGTGATCAATAAGAATCTGACCAACGACGAGATCCTGGATATTTGCGGTGCCGTCTTCGATCGCGGAATGCTCACCGTCAAACTTTATCTGATGGTAGGACTGCCAACCGAAACCGACGAAGACCTCGCGGAGATGATTGTCCTTGTGGAGCGGATAAAGGACAGGATGCTCGAAGCCGGCCGTCGTTTCGGCCGCGCGGGAAAAATCATTCCTTCGCTTAACGGTTTTGTGCCTAAGCCGAACACACCTTTACAGTGGGACGCGATCTGCGATGAGAAAGAGTTGAAGCGCCGTTTGAAATGGGTTTGTAAGAACCTGGCACGCATTCCGAATGTGGAAGTGCGGGCCATGTCGGCCCGAGTCGCTCACGAGCAGGCGCTGTTTTCTTCGGGAGATAGAAAAGTTGCGCGGGTGATCGAAAGCGCCGCCCGGCTTAATGGCGACATTCGCGGAGCGCTTCGTGAGACGGGGACCGACCCGGCCTTTTACACGCGACGCGATCGTGGCTATGACGAAGTTCTGCCCTGGGAGATTGTAGACTCTGGCCTGTCGCGTAGTTTTATGGAACAGGAACACCAGCGTGCTCACATCGCCAAGTCCACCGCGCCCTGTCCTTCTGTTAATGAGTGCACCCGCTGTGGTGTTTGCCCAACCACCTGGCTTGCCACTGCTCCCCCTGGTTTAGTTCAACTGCAAGGTCTCACCTCCCGCGGACACGCGTTCGCGATCGCTTAAGTCCGCGACATCTTTTCCACGCTACAATTCCCAATACTATTTTATTGCCAGGAACGCAGTACTCCTGGCCGTGTAATCGAATTCGTAGTCGTAGGTGTATCCGGGGAATTCAATAGGCTTGGTGAATTGCACGCGCACCTCGATACGATTGTCCTTTTGAGTGGGCGTGATGACTGCGTTCGGGGGGACATCATACTCGCGCGCGGACTTTGTCAGTTGTTCCGAGACCCATCCTGGCTGGTAGCCCTGAGTCGCCGCTACGTTGACATTGTGCTGCATCGCGTCTTTGAAGAGATACGCCTGGTAAGCGATTGGAATGTAAAGGTATCCGATGTAAGCAAAGAGTGCGAGCAGCAAGATTACAATTAAGAACTTTACACGTGCCCCCCCGTGCTCTCCTGGCCTTGCCGAATGGTTCCACTCAGATGTCTTCATAGCGGTCCTCTCCCTTTTACAGATTCGATCGCAAACCGGCTTGCAGCGATGAGCGCAAAAGTCGGGACGTAACTTCCTTTCCGTCGATTATGCGGCCCTTACCAATTCGCTCAAGCAGAATCCATTTGATCTGACCGTGCATGCGCTTTTTGTCATGTGCCAGAGCTCGAACGATAGATTCCCGATCCACATTATCGGCCCGTGGAAGTTGCCCGCATAGCCGAACTGCGTCGCGCAGTAATTCTAACTCTGAACTGGGAAGCAAGCCTAGCCGCAGCGAAATCTCTCCAGCGACTAGCATGCCATACCCAACTGCTTCACCGTGTCGAAATTGGCGGTAGTGCGTTGCTGTTTCCAGGGCATGCGCGGTTGTATGACCGAAGTTGAGGATGCGCCTGGATTTACCGTCGAAGCGATCCACGTTCTCACGTTCATCGTGCGAGACTATCCGGGCCTTGAATGCGCATTGTGCCCTTATCAGACTTTCCGGAGGTTCCGCTAGTTGCTCCCTCGTGGAGCAACTCCGTAGAAACTCATAAGTGTTAAGGAAGAGGCCGCGATCACCTACGGCGCCGTGCTTGACGGCTTCACACCAACCCGATGTTAGTTCGCGCTCAGGAAGTGTCTTAAGCGTCGTTGTATCGATCCATATACCGCGTGGCTGATAAAACGTGCCAACCAAGTTCTTCCCGACACCCGTGTTAACTGCAGTCTTGCCCCCGATTGAGGCGTCAATTTGTGCCAGCAGAGTCGTGGGAGCTTGTAGCAAACCTATGCCACGAAGATGTAGGGCTGCCGCCAACCCCGCGAGGTCGCCCACGACTCCGCCACCTAGTGCCAGGATGGCGTCATTCCGCTCAAGCTGGGCTTGAGAAAGGAAAGCAAGAGCTCTTTCCAGCGTGCGCATGGATTTGTAACGCTCTCCGTCCCCCATCAACCAATGTTTGATTCGAAAGTCGGCATTCCTCAAGCTGCGCGAAACTACTGTGCCGTAGTGTCCGGAGACCCTCGCGTTGGAGATTATGACTATCGTTCGAGTGGATCCACCAAGAATGCGTCGCACTTCGAAACCAAGATCGGAAAAAATGCCGGGGCCGACGTTGATATCGCACCTTTGCTTGGGGGCAGTAATGTGGAGTTTGATGTTCTTCACAAGTTCCCAGCCTGATTCGCCGACACCCGACTAGCCCCTACGAGCTACAGGGCACTCGTATGACCTGGACCAGTATAGTCTGACACACTGACTCGATAATTGCGGTTTGATCTGAACAGAGTAGAGACGGCGGGAAGCAAGGGTGGGATGGGTACCTCTGCCAAAAGCGAATGGGCGCGACAACGTGGGAGTGTGTCGCGCCCATTCATTTTCGTGGTTACTGTCCTCACCCCAGCAACCACTTGAGACGGAGGATTCACCAACCGTCTCTCTTGCCCCACAATATACATCGCAATCACCGTGCCGCGCAACAAGTAATTCCTGCAGAATCCACTTGCGCGAATTCATCAAATTTCAAGATATTCAAGATGATACGAGGGGAAATGGCCGTCTAAAACGACATCTCCCAAGGTACCGTTTACACTTCTTATCGAGTAAAAGTTTCTCGTCGAACTTTCAGGATGCCGTCCCCAACGAGTTACTAATCGTTTCGGCCAGGGCTCGAGCATAGGCGTCTATCTCTGTCTGATTTTCGCCTTCGATCATCACGCGGGCGAGTGCTTCGGTGCCTGAGTAGCGCAACAACAGTCGGCCTTTGGCGCCTAATCGTTCCTTAGTCTGGGTCGCCAGATTCGCAACCTCCGGCAACTCTTCAAAGGGACGCTTTGTCCGCACCGAGACATTGACGAGCACTTGCGGAAAACGCTGAAAACCGGCGACTAATTCTGCTACCTTCTGGTGGGACTCCTGAACCGCGCGGAGTAAACACAAAGTCGTAATTATTCCATCGCCGGCGAGGCTGAGTTGAGGGAGAATTATATGGCCTGACTGCTCTCCGCCGATGGCGGCTCCGGTTCGAGTTAACTCCTCAAGCACATACTTGTCACCTACGTCAGTTCGCACAAGGCGGACATCAATTCTCTCCAACGCGATCTCCAACCCTATATTACTCATTACCGTCGCTATGACAGTATTGTCGCGCAAGCCACCCCGAGTCTTGAGATGCTGTGCCAATATCCAAAGAGTCGCATCTCCGTCAACAAACCCTCCCTGACTGTCCACAAAAAGAGCACGGTCCGCATCACCATCGAAAGCGACTCCGAGGTCGGCAGCTTCAACTACGGTTCTTTCTCTGAGGCCGTCAATGAATAGCGAGCCACAATTGTGGTTGATATTACGACCATCAGGTATGTTGTTGATAGCAATCACGCGCGCGCCCAATTGCCTGAACAATTCCGGCGCGATCGAGGAAGCCGCTCCATTCGCACAATCCAGCACAAGAGTCAGACCTTCCAACGAAAGGCCGCGGCCAATTTCTTCTGTAAGATATTGGCGATAAAGATGTCTAAGTTTTTCAGCGCTGAATTCTTCATCAATCGGTTGTCTGTTGGTCTCCGTGGAGTCCTCCCCAACGCTTGCCTTCATGCCCGCGTGGATATCGGCCTCAATTAAACGCTCGGTGGCGTCCTTCAACTTTCTACCAGAAGGTTCGAAGATTTTGATGCCGTTATCCTGGTAAGGATTGTGCGACGCGCTTATGACTATTCCGGCGTCGGCTTGCTGGGAACGAGTAAGAAAGGCGACCCCCGGGGTCGTAATAACACCGGCTGAGTCGCAGCGGGCCCCGGCAGACCTGGCTCCCGCCGTCAAAGCCTTTTCGATCCATTCCCCGGATTCCCTGGTGTCGCGCCCTATAATGATAAATGGATGTTTATCAACGCGGTTCGCTAAATGACTGGCGAGCGAATAGCCGATCCTTCGCACGGTGGCAGCATCGAGTGGGAAGCTTCCTGCTTCGCCACGAATTCCATCTGTTCCGAAGAGTCTGGCCATAGGGGGGAAATTAACTGAAAGAGTTTATTTACGAGGTCTGAGAGGTTGTATTTCGACGAACACATCTACTGCTGCTTCGACTACAACCACTCTTTGATCCGGAATCTCAATCGAGGTTTGCGACAAGCTGAAGCTCTGATGACGACCCTCCAGCGATATGGTCTCAGTGGGTGCCTTGATTAGCGCGTTAATATGCGATGCGGGCCCACGGACATTTACTTTCGGAGGGTTCACACTTACTTGCTGCAATTCGTATCCCTCAGCCAGCTTACCTTCTAACCGGGGTTCGACGTCTAGTTCTCGCTCGATAATCGGCTCCAGGCGAAGCTGGATTGAGCCGGGCTCGATCTTTTCGAGGAGAACGCCGTTGGGCAAGTCTATCTTCAGACGCCCGGGAGTCAGTTGGACTATGCGCTCGCCCGGGTTTCTATCTGAAACGTCTATCGTCGCGGTTAAATCGCTCGCGCCTATCAAGTCCAAATCGGATTCGTCACCGGTGAGGGTCAGGTTTATCTCGTCGCGAGCTTCGTTACTGATTTCCATGTTACCCGGAAGTTGGAAATGGAGCTGTACATTACGAAATTTTCGGGCGGTGTGGGTGCGTTGACCCGACACTGCGAACCATAGGCCGAGCGTGATGGCCAACGCCAGCAGTTTCAGGTTCCAATCCCGGAAAAAAATTCGTCGCAGCAATCTCTCCGTCACATTCGGGCCTCGAAGTGACTGGAGAGAACGGCTGCTAGTATCGCGAAACGGCATAACTCAAGTCATTGTTTGTGCATTGTTCATGGAAAACCCACTGGCGATTCTAAGCGAGTTACCCAAACTAAATTGAGGCAACCTCTTTTGTCTCGCTCTCGGAATTTGCCAGTTGCTTGTCCTTATCGGCCGACGGTCCCTCGATGGCTTGTATGATAGCAGTGCGCAGCTTGGTGGCATCCAACCCTCGGCGTATTTCTCCCCCTTGCACGAAAGAAATCAATCCAGTTTCTTCTGATACCACGATGACCACAGCGTCGGAATCCTCCGTAATGCCTATCGCTGCGCGGTGCCGTGTGCCGAGATCTTTGGAAAGGCGTGGATTTAGCGTCAGAGGCAGAAAACAGGAGGCGGCGGCAATGCGATGTCGTCTGACGACGATGGCGCCGTCATGGAGCGGTGATTCAGGATTGAAAATGGTAACCAGCAGGTCGTAGCTTAATTCGGCATCTAGTCTAACCCCGCCGTCTGTCACATTTCTCAGCCCCACGTTGCGTTCGATTACAATCAGCGCACCGGTCTTGGTGGAAGCGAGCGTCGTAGCGGCGAGAACAATTTCATCATATACGCCCTCACCGAACTGGCCCCCGTGGCGATGGGCGAAGGGAACCCGAAATCTATTTCCGAAAGTTATTAAGGCTTGCCGTATCTCTGCTTGAAATAGCACTACAATTGCGACCCCAATGTAGGGGAGCGCGCCGCGCAGAACAAACTCCAGCGTTGTAAGATTCTGTTTGACCGAAAGCCAGTAGAGTAAAGCAAAGGCTGCGATACCCGCCGCCATCGGGGCCGCGCGCGTGCCGCGCATCAACTTCAAAACTCCATAAACGAGAATAAAGACCAGCGCAATATCCGCCAGGCCACGCGGCCCGCCGAGCCTTGCCAGGTAATCGGTGAATGGCGGTAATAAGAGCATTTCTTGGTTTCAGGTTTAGGGGAATCACAGCTGCAAATTAGAGGACAATTTGGTTTCCTTGAGCGACCTAAGCCCTATGGTCAGCTCATGTGCTCAGGCACGATCTCGTGATTCGAACTCTCGCTTTGGCGAGCAGTTTCTAGGAAAATCATCTCAACCTTTGGTTCTGCTCGCTTAATCAACTCTTCGACCTCTTCAATCGTTTGGACGATATCACCTGTCATAAGATCGTCGCGGAGATTCACGTGGGCGTTTATCAAGATCTGTTTCGGCGCCAAATGCATCGTTAACAATTCAACGACTTTCACGACGTTCGGATGACTTTCGATGGCCGCGACAATGGCGCTGACGGCTTTCGGATTTGCCGCCTCACCCAGAAGCAGGCCTCGGGACGTGCGCGCCAGCACAAAGGCAACAATCGCCAGCACCACGCCGATAACTATTGAGGCGACCCCATCCCAATAAGCCCCGCCGCCCGGACCAGCGTGGTGCTGTGTGAGATAGATTCCGCCGGCTGCGATAATAATTCCCAGCAGCGCAGCTGAGTCTTCAAACAGGACTGTCTTCGCGGTCGGATCTTTAGACTCGCGCAGGTAGGCCGCAAATGTCAGGCCTTCGTGGCGGGCCTCCTTCATTTCCTGGAATATCGCGAGCCCAATCGAGCCCGACTCCAGCACAAACGAAATTCCGAGTACCCAGTACGCCCAAGCCAGGTTCTGGGGCGGATGAGGGTGGCTTAGTTTTGAAATTCCTTCATAGATCGCATAGGTCGCGCCAACGCCGAAAATGAAGATCGCCGCTATGAAGGACCAGAAAAAGCGCTCTTTTCCGAAGCCAAAGGGGTGTTTTTCAGAAGCCGGACGTTTATAGAATCTCAACCCCAGGAGGAGAAAAACCTGATTCGTCGTGTCGGCAAACGAATGCAGCGCCTCGGCCATCATTCCGGAAGAGCCGGTGATGATCGCCGCCGCAAACTTCAAAACTGTAATTAACCCGTTTGCAAAGAGCGCGCCGAGTACGGCCAGCATGTACAGTCTCCCGAACCATGAAATGAAAGCTCCGCATGGATTATCGTGTAAAACACCGCAGCAGGCAATGATGATCGCGGAGAGGGTGAGGTCCAGCTGCTTGGGTGGATAATTTCGAGTTCGCTTTTGCGCTAAACGCTGAAGAACAGGTAGGTCTTAGATCGCGACAGGGAATCTGTCCCCGATTCACGACGTCGGTATCTTATTAACGTCGCCTAAGCCGACCAAGCTGTAGAAATCCAATCAGCTCGCCAGCATCGTCGATTACTCCCAGCGAGCCAGTACCGTTACGTTCCATCATGCTGTTAGCGTGCGCCATCGTCGCCGATGGATGAACGAAAAGGGATGAACTGACCGGCCGCATTACGTCGCGCGCGCGTCGTTCGCGCCACTTCCCGCGCGGCAGTGCTTTCAAGTCTTCTAGGGAAAGAATTCCCAACAAGCGCTTCTGCTGGGCCACCGGGAAACTGGTCTGACGATGAAGCGGCAACGTCTCATCGATGAACCGGCTAATTAGCAGATCGGGAGTTATTGCAATTGGAACCGACATAGCTTCAGCGACGGTGATATCGTCAGGCCCGCGCTCGCCGCGAACAATGCCGGCAGCGGCGCTAAACAAAAATATCCCCACCAGCACCGACCAGGCCCCCATAAAGTAAGCTTGAAAGCCAGGAGCCAGAGCCATGTAGCCGCCGAAGATGATCAGAGTTCCAGCAACCAGCATCCCACAGATCCCTGCCATTCTGGTGGCTGCTCTGAGGTTTCCGGTTTTGCGCCAGAGGATCGCCCGCAGCACTCGGCCGCCATCAAGCGGGTAGCCGGGAAAGAGATTGAAAACTGCGAGCAGCAGATTGCCCCAGGCAACAAAGAAGAAAACCACCAGCACCGAACTGAGTCCAAACATGGCGGCCAACTTTGAGAACGCGAAGCCTAAGAGAGAAAAAATAAAGCTGGCCGCCGGCCCTGCGATCGCGATACGAAACTCAGCGCTGGGACTTTGTGGCTGGGTGCGCATGCGTGCCAACCCGCCAAACGGATGCAGCACGATCTCGTCTATTTCGATTCCTTCCGCGCGGGCCATTAAGGCATGCGATAACTCGTGGCCAAAAACCGAAAGAAAAAGCGCCAGCGTGGTAACCACTCCCAAAGTCCATGCCTTTACGACGCCAGTCGGAGGCAGTTGCATTGAACCCAGCTGCAGGGTGTGGGCGTGTAAGTTCGAAGCACTTAGCCCGACACTCAAAGCGAACACGATAAACCAACGGTAATCAATCCGGACGGGGATGCCATAGACGCGAGCGACCAGGATCTGTCGGCGGAAGATTTCTTTAAGATCGACTGGCATGGTGCTAAGGGCTTATGAGGCCGAAGGGATAGTGCTTCGTTAGCGGGGAAGAGTCTTTTACGCGCCACTGGCCTTTTGCCACTCTACTTCGAAAAGTGGCACAGGCTGTTCTCGATTTTTGACTGTGATCGCCTCGCGTGGCTTTAGCTGATATCGACTATGGGCGGCTTTCGCCGTGGCATCACTAATTAGGATCTCTCCGCCTTTTGCATTCGATTCCAAACGAGAGGCGGTGTTAACCGTGTCGCCAATCGCCGTGTACTCGGAGCGTCTCTCGGACCCGATATAGCCCACCGTGACCTCGCCCGTGTGCAGGCCCATGCCAACCCCGATCTCCGCGAAACCTTCCTCGCGCAACTCTTCATTGATTCCGAGCAATCGTCGCTGCATTGCGACCGCTGCGCTGAGAGCGTTTCCCGCGTCCTTGGGTGTTGCCGTCGGGGCACCGAAGAGGGCCATCAAACCATCCCCCAGGTACTTGTCGAGCGTGCCGCCATGGGCAAAGATAATGTCAGTCATGGCTGAGAAGTACCTGTTCAACAACTGTACGATCTTCTCCGGGGATGCGTGTTCGGAAAGTCGCGTGAAGCCGCGGATATCGGCGAAGAGCACGGTAATAGTTTGCATCACCCCGCCCAGCTTAAAGGAGTCGGGGTTCTCCAGTATCTGCTGCACAACGTATTCAGGAAGGAACCGTGAATAGTTCGCTCGGGCAACTTCCTCGCGCGCGAGGCGCTCATGAGCGCGAGCGTTCTCGACCGCGATAGCCGTCTGCGACGCAACCGCACTAATTAACTCCAAATCGTCCGGCCGAAATGCGCTAAACGGATCAAGCCGGTCTGCATAAAGCGCGCCGTGCACCCCTGACTCCGCTACCATCGGGGCACAAATTGTTGAGCGCACGCCCTGGGAGACAATCGAGTCAACCCCGGCAAACTGCTCGTCTGCCGCGGCGTCCTGCGACAGCATGGCTACTCGCTCTTTCATGACCTTGCGCGTGATGGTACGACCGATCGTCAGCTTCTTGGCGTGGGCCTCCAGCTTTTCATCGCGCGCGCGGGTGGCTACCGGGTGCAACTCGACGTCTTCTGCGTCTCCGGAAACACTCTTATCGGCAAGGAGCGCCACCACCCGGTCGGCGGGAGTGGCGCGAAAAATAATATCCGTTGCCTTGGCAAAGATGGCGTTCAAATCAAAAACTGAACCGAGCGTCTTACTCATCTCATAAAGCTCAGTCAGAATGTTGGCCTTACGTTGCAGTGCTTCCAGGACGCGGTCACGCGACGCGCTGGCGTCTGCCGTGGTCCGCAGCACCGTTGTCATGACATCGTTGGCGGAAATCAGCAGTTGCGTGTGTCCGAGCGGCTTGTCGTCGTAACGCACATCGGTGATGCGTTCCTCAGCACTTTGTTCGAAGCGGAGAGTGCTGGCGCCAATGGTAATGCGATCTCCGTCCTTAAGTTTCTGTTCCAGCCGGGGATCGCCGTTGATATAGACTTTGTTGGCGCTTCGGCGTAACTGACCATCGACTAACATGCCATCAACCAGCGTGAACGCAGTTTCGTCTTCAGATCGGATGTGGGCGTGATAGCGCGAGACCCGAGGATCGTCCAGCACAATGCAATTGTCCGGAGCCCGCCCGATGGTGCAGGGCGCTTGCGCCGCCAGTTCGTATTGCCATTGACGGCCGCTGGCGTCTATGATTTTAACCAAAGCCATGATGGGTTTCTAAGTCTAGTAGAGAGTGCGGACGCGATCCCGACCGTTGGGAGTTCTTCCTTTGCGCACTGATCAGATGATGCTTATGGGAAACCAGACGCGATCCTAGCAGCGTACAACGTGGCTAGCAACTCGCAATTGCCCAAACCCGTGCCAACCGACGAATGGTTCCAGGCCCCTCCTCGGTTACAGCATGGTTAAAGCCTCCTAGTATTCATCAGCAGTTTGCCAGATGTTAAGAAACAAAGAAAAATGAAAACGCGAAGCGATTGCGTGTGTATAACTCCGCTCGCCCGAGATGGAAGACTAATCTTTGTGGTCATAGTAAAAGCGTGGGGCGCCTTCACTTGGTTTTGCCGTGTATAACTATCGCGAACACGGTTACGTGGGGCCATCTCCGGTTCTTCCAATGAGCGTCAATAAACGGTGACGCGAATTAGTTAACAGCGCGAACGGCAAGCAAACGGTTGTTTGACCAGCCCGCCTTGGCTTAACCTTGACCGCTTGCGAGACCGCCTGCTACACTCGCGGCATATTCAGCGCAATCCCGACGCACGCTGCGTCGCTCAGTAAACCCCAGACCCGCACACGCGACGTAGTCTGATTTTTGTAATCCAATGGAGGTGAAGATGGTGGGCTTTAAAGTCGGCCAGAAAGTTGTTTACCCCAATCACGGGATTGGAACCATCGAGCAGATTGAACAGAAGCAGATAGGTGCGACAGCACTACCGTTTTACACGCTTCGTCTTGCTGCTACGAACTCACTGGTTCTGGTGCCAGTCTCAAATGCCGCCGAAGTTGGCCTACGATCGCCAATAACCTCGAGCGAATGCGAAGTGCTTTTTAAGGCCCTGGCAGAGGATTTCAGATCGCCGGCAAATGATTGGAAAGATCGTTTCAAGGATTTCTCTGACAAGATGCGGTCGGGCGATATCTTCGAAGTGGCGAACGTGCTCAAACATTTGACTTACCTGAGCCACCTCAAGCCGCTTTCCTTCCGCGAGCAGAGGATGGTGGAGCGCGCTCGTTATTTAGTCGTCTCCGAGTTAGCTGCCGTTTGTAGACAGCCTGAATGCAATATTGAGCCGCGCGTTGAAGAAGCTCTCGCCAAAGCCTGTGCGAAGCATGAACATCGCCCGGCCCGAGCCCAAGCGGCGGCCGCTGCGGCTAACTAACCAGAGTTCTTCTCAAACTAACAAATCAAATCATCCAAAGTCCGGCAACTCTCTGAGTTGAGTGCTGCTCCCTATTCACTTGCTCTCGAACAATTCCACGCATTAGGTTCCGTCACGAAGAATGGGACTCCCTAAGTTCTTCGACATCGGGGTGGCCTCCCGTCAAAGCCCGAGCATGGTATAATCCTCCGGTCATAGTTCCCTCCGCTAAAGCAAATGGACGAACCTGCGAGTTATCTCATAACTCTAATCTTCAGTGACGGCACACCAGAGACCCCTCTGAGCATCACCGCGATATTGCTTAAACTTTGCGCGGTATTTTTGTTGGTTGGCGCCAATGGCTTTTTCGTCGGCTCCGAATTTGCTCTCGTCTCTGTGCGGCGGCCGCGAATTGAGGCGCGCGCTGCAGCGGGTAGCCGGCGCGCACAAGCTGCGTTACGTTTGCTGGACAACCCCACTCTGTTCATTTCCGCCACCCAGATGGGAATTACTGTCGCCTCACTGGCCCTGGGATGGATTGGTGAGCCAACTGTTGCCGCGATGCTCGAGCCAGTGGCGCGGAGCATTGCCACAGAAGGACGCGTGGGATATGTCGCGCATTTGCTGGCAATCATTGTGGCGTTTTCCGCAATCACGTTTCTACATATTGTGCTGGGCGAGTTGATGCCAAAAATGGTTGCGCTGGAGCGCGCTGAGCCGCTCGCGCTCTTTGCAGCGCGTCCGCTGGAGTTGTTTGCCAAAGTGTTCCAGGCGCCGCTCTGGATCTTCAACCGGACTGGCGCAACCCTGGGAAAATTAATCGGACTGAAGTCTTCACTCGATCACACCGCGGTCTATACGGAAACAGAACTACGCCAGTTGGTGGATATCTCGCGAGAAACGGGACACCTGCGGGCGGAAGAACGTCGATTAATTCATCGCGTATTTGAGTTCTCTGATACGCTGGTGCGCGAAGCGATGGTGCCTCGCACTGAAATGGCTGCGATTTCAAGCAGTTCTACCCTTGCGCAGATCACTCTGGCTTTTGAACAAAACCGCTATTCACGTTTGCCGGTCTATCGTGAATCGCTCGACGACGTGATCGGCTTTATTCACAGCAAAGATGTAATGCCGTATCTGCTGCGGCCGGAGGAATTTCGCCTGGAGGATGTTTTGCAAGCTCCCATGTATGTAGTGGACACCGCGAGGCTGGAGGACGTGTTACGTCAGATGCAGAAGGCGAAATCACATTTCGGTTTCGTAGTCGATGAGCACGGCGGCCTCGAAGGAATCATTACGCTCGAGGACCTACTCGAAGAAATAGTCGGCGATATCTCGGACGAGCATGACGAAGAAGTGAATGAACAAATCACCGAGATAGGCGAGCGAACATATTTATTGGATGGCAGACTTGCCGTGCGCGATATTAATCGACGGCTGAAACTGTCCCTGCCGGAGTCCGAGGCATACACCACAATCGGCGGATTCTTGATGACTGCTGCGGGACATGTGCTGCATGTGGGCGAAGATGTCCGATATAACGGGCTGCTGTTTCACGTTGAAAAGGTCGAGCGCCGGCGGCTCGAGCAAGTGAGACTGGAGTTGCCAGAGCCGGTCCAGAAGCAGCAAACCCCGAGTGAAACCGCAAGTGCGGCAAGACACCCATAAACGTTCGCTACAAACACACTCGCAAATGTCATGAGCCTGATTGAATCAATTCACGCCCGCGAAATTTTGGACTCGCGCGGAAACCCCACCATCGAAGCCGAAGTTACTCTGACAACTGGTGAAACGGGACGGGCGGCGGTGCCTTCCGGGGCCTCAACCGGCGAGCACGAAGCGGTGGAGCTGCGTGATGGCGACAAGAAACGTTATGGCGGCAAAGGAGTCTTGAAGGCTGCGCGCAACGTCAACGAAACGATTGCCCGCGAGCTGGCCGGGAAGGACGCCCTCGATCAAGCTGAAATTGATCAAGCCCTGATTAAGCTGGATGGTACGCCTACGAAGTCGAAACTGGGGGCGAATGCACTACTAGCGGTTTCCCTCGCTACCGCGCGGGCCGCGGCAAATTACACTGAGGTGCCTCTATACAGATATTTGGGAGGTCCAAATGCACGCACCTTGCCAGTGCCGATGATGAACATCATCAACGGTGGCGCGCATGCCGACAATAATGTCGATTTCCAGGAGTTCATGATCGTGCCGGTCGGCGCCCAAACTTTTAGTGAGGCATTGCGCATGGGTGCGGAAGTCTTTCACGTCCTTAAATCAGTCTTAAAGAAGAAGGGATACGCTACAGCCGTCGGAGATGAAGGCGGCTTCGCTCCCAATCTTCGATCAAATGAGGAAGCGATCGAAACCATTCTGGAGGCGATCTCCCAATCGGGTTACGCGGCGGGTGGCGACATCTTGCTGGCCCTGGACCCCGCGGCCAGCGAGTTTTTCGACGGCAAAGCCTACGTCTTCAAGAAGTCTGACGGCCGGCGTCTTTCAAGCACTCAGTTGATTGAGTATTGGTCGAATTGGGCCAACCAATACCCGATCGTGTCTATAGAGGATGGCATGGCGGAGAACGACTGGGCCGGTTGGAAAGCATTGACTGATGCGTTAGGTAGTCGAATGCAACTAGTGGGAGACGATCTCTTTGTCACCAATACCACTTTCTTGCGAAAGGGAATCGAGCTCGGAGTTGCCAATTCGATTCTGATCAAAGTCAATCAGATTGGTACGCTCACTGAAACGCTTGATTGCATCGAGCTGGCCAAAACGAACGGACGTACAGCTGTTATTTCTCATCGCTCAGGTGAGACTGAGGATTCGTTTATCGCTGACCTGGCGGTGGCTACTAACGCAGGACAAATCAAGACCGGTTCACTTTCGCGGACGGACCGAGTAGCGAAATATAATCAGTTGCTGCGCATCGAGGAAGATCTGCGTAGCGCGGCGCTCTTTCCCGGTCGTGCCGCGTTCAATCAATTACAGCACACGACTACTAAAAGGGCTCGCAGCGCTAAAGTAGTTCGCGGGTCATGAGATTTGCTGGTGAAAACGTTTCGGACAATCTTCGGGGATTGCGCAAGCGGTAGGCGTGTACTCGCAACCCCATTCGCCTTAAGTCAGGGAACGATGCCTAACGAATGGAAAAGGGATGCGTATGTGATTAGTGACGAACGGGGCCGACTCGACATAACCGTTATCCACAGGTTTCTATCAACAGAGTCGTATTGGGCCAGCGGAAGGTCGGTTGAAACAGTGCAACGCACAATTGCCAATTCGCTTCCGTTCGGTTTGTATCGAGGCTCAGAGCAGATTGGCTTTGCACGAGTTGTAACGGACTACGCCACCTTCGCATGGCTGGCAGATGTATTCGTTTTGAAAGAGTTTCGTAGACTTGGACTCGCAAAGTGGCTAATTGACACTGTCGTAAGCCACCCGGAGTTGCAGGGCCTTCGCCGCTGGGTGCTGGGAACGAGAGACGCTCATAATCTTTATCGCTGGTCTGGATTTGCTGAGCCCAAAACTCCTGAATTCTGGATGGAAAGATTAGATCCAACCGCATAGAATACTAATCCACTGTGAGTTCATATGATGCGGGGGCATAAGAAGAATGCCGTTGATGGAGAGTACTAATTGACAGGCAAACGAAGTCCGCTCGCCCTTATCATCATTGACGGTTGGGGCCATTCGACCACGCGTGAAGGTAACGCCATTGCGCAGGCAGCAAAGCCCTACTACGACAAACTAACCGAGAAATATCCTCACACCTTGCTGGAAGCTTCAGGCGCTCGCGTGGGTTTACCCGCCGGAGTCATGGGAAATTCGGAAGTGGGCCATTTGAACCTGGGCTCAGGCCGAGTTGTGCGCATGGATGTTTCATTGATCGATCACGAAATCGCCACCGACGAGTTTTTTCGGAATCAAATTCTGGGCGCCGCTATGGATGGCGCCAGAACGCGATCCAAGGCGCTACACTTGATGGGCTTGATCTCTGATGGCCAGGTCCATTCGTCGCAAACCCACTTGTACGCTTTGTTACGAATGGCGAGTCAGCGCGGGCTCGACCGCGTCTTTGTGCATTGTTTCCTTGATGGTCGCGATACACCTCCTGCTTCGGCCGCTGAGTATGTTGCTGCGCTACAACAGCAGATAGTCAAGATCGGCGGCGGTCGAATCGCCACCCTTATCGGACGATACTATGCGATGGATCGCGACAAGCGTTGGGAACGGACCCAACGCGCTTATGATCTACTGGTTAACGCTGTAGGCGAGCCGGCGAAGGACCCCGTTGCGGCAATCAAGAGTTCCTACGAACGAGGAGTGACGGATGAGTTCGTTGAGCCCGTCGTGATCCAAAATGAGGTTGGGAACCCGGTTGCAACTATTCAGAAAGACGACGCCGTAATCTTTTTTAACTTCAGGCCCGATCGGGCCCGGCAGCTCACCCGTGCGTTGGCGGTGCCCGGCTTTGACGAGTTTCCGGTGCCGAATCGGCCCCGGATTGATCTTGTCTGCTTCTCCGTTTACGACGTAACTTTTCCGCTGGCGGTGGCATTTCCACCGAGGCACCACAGCAATATTTTGGCAGATGTCTTTGCCCAGGCCCGCTTAACTAACCTTCGTCTGTCGGAAACCGAGAAGTACGCCCATGTAACATATTTCTTCAACGGCGGAACCGAACGGGAGTTTCCCTGCGAACGGCGCCAACTGGTACCCTCGCCGAAGATTGCAACGTATGACCTGCAACCCGAGATGTCTGCTTTTCAGATTACTAACAATGTCTTGCGGGCAATTGACGAACGAGAAACAGATGTTCTGATAGTCAACTTTGCCAATCCAGATATGGTGGGCCATACGGGCAAGCTTGATAAGACGATTGAGGCATGCCAGCACGTGGACACTTGCCTCGGCTGGATCACGAAAGCGATACGAAGCGCTCGCGGCACCAGCTTGATCACAGCCGATCACGGCAACGCCGAGCTGATGATCGATCCGCGTACGGGACAACCGCATACCGCGCATACAACCAATCCAGTTCCTTTTCATCTGATCGATGAGGAATCGCGTGGACTTAGCCTGAGATCGGGCGGCGCGTTGGAGGACGTCGCGCCTACAATCATTGGGCTGCTGGGAATGGCGCAGCCTGCGGAGATGACCGGACGAGATCTGCGCGAGCTCTGAACCAGTCGGCCTTGACCGGTCTTATTAATGTCTGCCTGGGTTCTCCAGGTCAAGTATTTGAAATGAGTTTTAATCCCCGCAATATACTGGTTATTGATTTTGGCCAGCTCGGTGACGTGGTCATGAGCCTGCCGGCTTTGCACGCAATTCGGCGGCGATTTTCCCGGGCGCGAATCACTGTGGCAGTGGGGAAGCCGGGGGCCGAGATTATCGACTTGTCACGGTGCGCTGATGACACACTCGTAGTGGATCGAGTTGCCCTTCGTGATGGTTTCAAGCCTTTGTCGGTTCTCCGACTCCTGCAACTTGTTCGCGATGTGCGAGGCCGGCGTTTCGACTTCGTTATTGACCTTCATAGCTTGTCGGAAACAAACCTGCTGGGCTTTCTCTCCGGGGCACCCAAGCGGCTCTATTCAAGACGGCCTCATGCGTGGGATTTTCTAGCCAATTTTAGTCCGCGCCCTCCAATTGAAGCCGACCATCACACACGGCATCTCGTCGATCGCTACCTGGATGTGTTGCAGCCTTTGGATATTAAGGAAGCGCCCAGCGCCCCCAGGTTGGGAACCAGATCGGTAGATGACCAGGCAATTGAGCAAATACTGAAAAAGGCAAAGGCGGAAACCGGCGCCCCGCTGGTGGGACTTTTCCCCGGGGCCGGCCACCCCAGTCGCTGCTGGCCTCTGGAAAGATTTGCGGAATTGGCAGACTTTCTCGAACGCAATCATGGGGCGCGTGTATTGGTTTTTGCCGGGCCGGAAGAGCGAGCGTGGTTGCCAGCTATGCGCGACCTTTTTCCTAAGTCAGTGTTAATCCTCAATCGACTGACAATCGCGCAACTGGCATCGGCCCAGGCCCGTCTGGCTGTCTTTATCTCAAACGATACTGGGCCCATGCATATAGCCGCCGCTGTCGGATCTCCCGTGGTGCTTCTGCTGGACAAGCGGGCTCCGGAAAGTTATCTCCCGCGCGCGCGACGCCAGCGCGTAATCTATAGCAGCACCATTCCTGACATCACTGTCGCAGAGGTTTACGCAGCGACGCGCGAGCTCCTGGCTGGAGCACGAGCCGAAACCCTGTTCGCGAGTTGAGTCCAAGGCCCCCCTAACCCGTCTCCTTAGATGATTCCAGGTAACTCGGAAGAATTTAAAGCATATGAACACCAGAACTCGTATTGCCGCCGGCGTGCTGACTGTTACCGCTACTCTTTTCGCCCTTGAAGTTACCCGCCGACAAGCAACCTTGTACGCTTACACGGGTCCCACCAACGAGGAAGGGACAGCAAGCAACAAGACATCATCAAAGAACGCAAGTAAGCCCTCCTCGTCTTCAGCGGATACCAGGCTGGCGAACGAAATCGATAATGTAATTGATAGCGGTGAATTCGCTTCTGCGCGTTGGGGAGTGTGTGTGATTTCACTTCGGGACGGGCACGTCCTTTACTCAAGAAACGGCGACAAACTTTTTACGCCAGCATCGAACATGAAAATCTACACGACCGCGATTGCCATGGATTTACTTGGAGCAGACTATCGCTGGCGTACTTCTGTTTATGCACAATCGGATCCTGATTCAAATGGCACACTAAACGGAGATCTAACGCTATACGGTCGCGGTGCCCCTGATCTTGTTACTCACTTGAAAGAGAATAAACCGTCGTTAGCCCAACTGGCGGACCAACTCTACGCGCGTGGCGTGCGGCGAGTGCGCGGCGATCTTGTAGGCGACGAAAGCTACTTTCGAGGCAACTCGTTCGGTGACGGATGGCAATGGAATGACGTTCAGTGGTATTTCGGCGCGGAGGCCAGCGCTCTCTCCATCGACGCCAATGAAGTCGACCTGAACATAGTTCCAGCAGGTTCAGCGGGGGAACTCGCCGCCGTGACTTTGAATAAGGACAGCAACTATTTCCACGTCAGCAATAATGTCGCCAGTGGGCCACGAGACGTCATTCCTACAGTAGGAATCAGACGTGGCCTTTCAGATAATGAGTTTGTGGTCTGGGGAGAATTTCCGGCAGGGGGCAAGGGTTTTGGGGCGCGCCTTTCGGTCCATAACCCGGCCTTGTGGGCCGCGACGCTTTTCAAGGATGTGCTGGCGGCCCGAGGAATTATTGTAGAAGGCCAGGTGCGCCATCGAGACTTTCGAGTGCGTGAAAGTGAGAGGTTTAACCCACAAAAGGCCGTTGAACTGGCGGCAGTTACAAGCAATACGCTGGGTGAGATTGCGGCCGTTACCAATAAGAACAGCGTCAACTTGAATGCTGAGCTTATCCTGCGATCTCTGGGCCGGGAGCGTACCGCAATGGCCCCCGATGCGGATGACCACAAAATGCGCGAACGTGGAGACGATGAAGCTGGGCTAGCCATCATACGAATGTGGCTTCAGCGCGCGGGTATCCCAAGCCTGAACCTTGCCCTTCATGACGGTTCCGGCTTATCTCGCTTGAATCTGATTACACCGGAGGCAACGGCACGTCTGTTGGTCAATATTTCGAAGAGCTCGGCGGCCAGTAGTTTTCGCTTCTCATTACCGGTGGCGGGAGAGGACGGCACATTAGCGTTTCGCATGAAGGCCGTAGCGGGTCGGATCGCGGCAAAGACGGGCTCGCTCGTTTATGATAACGCGCTCTCCGGCTATGCCACCACCGAAGACGGCGAAGAGCTTGCGTTTGCAGTCATCTGTAACGATTCCACCGGGGCCGGTAATAGCGTCGTCGCAATCGACAGAATCGGCTTGGCGATTGCGGGTCACCCTGCCCTCAATCATCAAATTCCTTCGCAGAAATGAAGTTTTTTGGGAAACCGTCCGCTGTTAGCGCTAGACAAACCTCGTTTAACCCGTTATTATGACCCTGCCGTAATTGACGGCTCTGGCTGGCCTCTCGCCCCAAAGTCCGGCTTAACTCAAGGCTCACTTCTCACCTTCATACGCTGGACCATCGGCGCACACAGGAGCATTCCTTATGACATATCGAGTTGGCAGCATCGTCGTCACCTTTGTCGTTGCTGGTTTTCTTACAGCTGTGCAGGCCCAGGGGAATCCCTCATCGAAAATAAATAGTTTTCAACCCCACCCTGCCGGGGCTGCTAGCGCAGTTGCCGATATTGACCGTGTACAAGATGGCCTAATCGGTCCCGTCAGGCGCATTAAGACAGAGATTGCCAGACTTTCAAGCTCTGCCGGAAAGCTGGTAGAGGACAAGAGGGTTGTACTCGAGTCTTCGGCTTACGATCTCAAAGGGAAGAAAACTGAGAACGCATATTATCCCGTGGCCAACGCAAGGCTTACAGGTAGAGAAGTTTACAAGTACGACGAAAAAGGCAACATCAGCGAGATGACGCTACTCAACGCCGATGGTTCCCTGGTAAGCAAGGAAGTGTACAAGTATGAGTTCGATTTCGCTGGCAACTGGACAAAGATGATAACCTCCGTCGCAGTTATCGAGGGGGGAAAGATGAGCTTTGAACCCTCAGAGGTCACCTACCGCACCATCATGTACTATCTGGATGAGAGCATGGCCAAGATGCTTCAACCAGTCCAACCTCCTTCTAATAGCGCAACCGTGCCTCCTGCCAAGGTTACCGGTGACTCCGGCCTAAAGTCTCAACCCGGCGGGGAGTCACTTGCTTCTAATAAACCGGCGGAGACTGCCATGGTGGTGGGATCAGTGCCGCCCGCGGCCGCGATTGATAGATCGAAACTGACAATCACTCCGACTGCCGATCCCGGAAACGCGATTGCGACTAAACGGTCTGTAATCGAAGCGGGAGGCGAGCCCCCCGTAAATCCAGCTCCGAAGCCTTTGTTGAAACCTGTCTCCGGCGGTGTACTCAATGGCTCAGCCATAAACTTGCCCTCTCCTGTTTACCCGGACGTGGCGCGGCGAATGCGAGCCTCAGGAGTGGTGGTTGTCGAAGTCGTGATCGATGAAAATGGAAAAGTGATTTCCGCCCGCGCCGTCAGTGGCAACAACCATTTGCGGGAGGTCGCCGTTCAGGCCGCCTACCGCGCGCGTTTCTCACCAACAAAACTTTCCGGCCTGCCCGTGAAGGTAGCCGGCTCTATTAACTATAATTTCTCCCTTTCTCAGTAATCCCCCCGTTTGGGCCAGGGCTTGACCTGGCCCAGCCAAAACATCCCCCCGTTTGTTCTTCCTTCAGATATTGTTCTCCCTTCAGATAGAGGAGTGAAAAGATGGCATTGACTGGACAGCTTAGCGACCTCTCGCTGGCCGAGCTAATTGAGTTCTTTTGCAACCAACGTAAGACCGGTTGCCTGAAAATTACTTATCCTTACGGGCCGGGCTACTTCTACCTGCAGGCCGGGTCAGTGGTTCACGCTAGAATCGGCTCACTGCGAGGCATTGACGCTGTCTACTTCGCGCTAACGCTGCCCAACGCATCGTTCACGTTTAATCCCTTGGTAGAGGCGCCCGAGCGCACCATCAACCAGCCTTGGACGCAGGTTGTGCTTGAAGGCCTGCGCCGAATGGATGAAGGTGTCCTGCCGGGCGAGGCATTCCCGCCAGACTACGTCGCCGAATCAGATGAAGAAGAGTCGCTGAAAAAAGAGGCAAGCGAAGGTAAGGTCCACACTTCTCACATGCCGGCATTTCTCTCAGGGCTCAGCGTTGACACGGGCTCGCGACGGAATCAAATTGCAACCGCCGGGGTGGTTGCGGTCATAGTTCTGGTAGTCGCAGGTGTAGGTGTTCCGGCTGGCTGGTACAGCAAGAACAAACCGTTACGACCTACAAGCCAGGGCCAATCCGTTGCCGAAGGTTCGCAACCACAATCAGTGGCGGACGCGCCGATTACAACTCCGGCGAGCGCAGAGCCTGAGACCAAGGGTGATGGGAACCAAATGGATGCAGCCCAGTTGGCAGCGCGACGGGAGCGAGAAGCTCGCGATCGTGAGCGAGCACGAGCTCGTGAAGGAAAGATCGACTCAGCTGACCCTGGATTGAAGCCGTTAACACCAGGAGGTACCTCATCGGCTAAAAGGGTGACCGTGCAAGTTACCTATGATGAGAACGGCCGCGTTACCCAGGCTTCAGGGGGCGATGCCACAGCCCTGCGAATTGCGCGGCAAAAGCGTTTTCCCCCGGGCAAAGCCGGATCCGCGACGGTTACAATCCCCATTAATTAGTAGTTCTCATCTGCAATACAAAAGGCAAGAGGCGTGGGCCTCTTGCCTTTTTTTTGTTCCGAGCCCTGCAACGCCGACGCCCTACTCTACCAGCTGCGTGACCTCTTCTTCAGTGAGAACGGAGCTCGATTTTTTGGCATGCTCATAGATGCGAGTGATGCGATCCTCGTTGGCCACTATGCCGCGGGTTTCCAGCCAGTAAATGACATTCGACTTGCCGCTCATTGGGCCAATTTCGATAACCTGTTTCAACCCGAACAATCCGGCCGGTACGCCGGAATAGATGAGGTCCGCAAGTTGGGTGTCGCCCTTGCGATAACTCTTGATTACGGCGGCTGCATGTACTCCGGTGGCAGTGCGAAATGCGTCACGGCCGAAAACCGGATAGTTGAGGGGAATGGTCCAGCCACAGGCGTCTGCCGCTATCTCGCAATACTCGCCCAGGCGCGAAAGGTCGCTGTCGATCCAGCCCAACAGTTTTAAGTTGACCAGTAACTGGTCCATTGGCGCGTTGCCCACTCGCTCGCCTATACCCAGTGCCGAGCCATGCACCTGATCAGCTCCTCCTTCGATTGCGGCGATTGAATTAATTACGCCCAGTCCCCGATCCTGGTGGCCGTGCCAGTCAAGTCGGACGTTTTCCCTCTGCTCTTGAATAATACTTTTGACGAATCGCACCACCGCGCGAGCGCCGTCCGGTGTAGCATGGCCCACCGTATCGCAGACGCAGACTGCGCGGGCGCCGCAACGAATCGCTGTCGTATAAAGGGCTCGAATAGTCTCCGGGTCGGCCCGCGTCGTATCTTCGGTGACGAACATCACTGGCACCCCTTCGCCTACAGCAAAGGTTACTGCCTCCTCAGTAATTCTAAGGAGCTTGTCGAGGGTCCATTCTTCGGCGTAGAAGCGGATGGGCGACGAGCCAATGAACGTGCAGGCTTCTATAGGAATGCCGACCCGCTGAGAAATCTCCACGATGGGCGTGATGTCGCTGCGGAGGGTGCGAGCGGCGCAGTTAGGACGGATCTTCAATTTCTTATCGGCAATCTCGCGGGCTAAACGCTCGACGCCTGCGGCATGGGTGCCGCCAGCCCCGGGTAAGCCGATGTCCGCCGTGTCGATGCCCAGCGCTTCCATTAAATGCAGCAGCGCTATCTTTTTCTCGACTGGTGGCTCGCACACTGAGGGTGACTGCAAGCCATCGCGCAACGTCTCGTCGTCAAACCCGATGTGTCGGTCGGGTGTACGAAACGAAGGCTCGATACGATTCCAGTCGTAAACCAGGTCTTCGACAGACATCCGTAAGTTCCATCCAAATTAAGATCGAGGAGGCATATTCGATTACAACAACGGGAAAGGTGAAAGTCAAGCAACCTCTAGAACAGTTGACTTTGACGTTCGGCAGTCGTCTGGTATAGCCTCTCTCGGATTTATTCTCTCAGTTTGATAGTTTCAAAAACTTTGGCCCGTTCCGCACATTCAGCGCCGATCACCATAATCGCTCTCGGTTCGGATCGCGCGGCGAAGATCATGGCCGTGCGCGCCAGCATTGCGCGGATTGCCGAAATCGATCCGGCCTGGAGTAAAGCAAGCGTAGTAGCTCGCCCGGTAACTACCAACGCGCCGGCTATGCCCTTAACTGACTGGCAATTGATGCAGGGTGCGCGGGAGAGGGCGCTGGCAGTGCGTGAAGCACTGCTTAAACAGAACCTTGATGCCGAGCTTTATGTCGGACTGGAAGGCGGTTTTCATTCAATTTCAGTGGAGGGGGAATGGCATACATTCCTGCGAGGTTGGGCTTATGCTACCGACGGCGCGCGAGGCTGCTTCGGCGCCGCCCCTTCAATCAGCGTTCCTGATTCTATTGTAAAAAGCGTGGTCGAAGGTCGCCGTGAGTTGGGATTAGTAATTGATGATGTAGTAGGCGCTCGCGACGTTCGCAGTCGCCAGGGCGCCTGGGGCATTCTCTCTCGCAACTTGTTGACGCGCTCAATGAGTTTTGAAGCGGCACTCCTGGCCGCTTTCGCCCCTTTTTATAACGCGGAGTTGTACGCTTGAGGCCAGACCCCAGGTGCTAATAGGAAATCACACAGAAAGCTGATGGGACAGAGTGACCTTTGCCCGGACAAAACTTCTTGTTTCTGCCTCGGTGTGTCTCAATAACCAATGATGGAAGATCGTTTCGCACAAGCCGATCACGAACCCACTTCTTATGCGCGACCCACTGCCGGCTGGATTGAAGTAATTGCCGGTTCGATGTTCTCTGGCAAATCAGAGGAACTCATTCGTCGCTTGCGTCGCGCCAAGATCGCGCGCCAAAAAGTCCAGGTTTTCAAGCCCGAAGTTGACACTCGCTTTTCGCAGGACCACATCGTTTCGCATTCCGAGATGCGGCACGAGTCGTCAAACATCCGCACGGCTGCGGAAGTGCTCGCGAAAGTCGAACCGGACACTGAGGTTGTGGGGATTGATGAAGGACAGTTCTTCGATAACGAACTGGTGACAGTGGCTAATCAGCTAGCCGAGCGCGGCGTTCGAGTAATTATAGCCGGGCTGGATCAGGACTACACCGGCAAACCCTGGGAGCCGATGCCGCAGCTTTTGGCCGTCGCTGAATACATCACCAAGACGCACGCCATCTGCATGAAGTGCGGCCAGCCAGCCAACTATTCCCAGCGCACCTTCGAATCCGAAGAGCGAGTAGCAGTCGGCGCTGCCGGCATGTACGAGGCCCGCTGCCGCCGCTGCTTCGTTCCCCACGCCGATGCTCCTACCGTGCATCCGGATTGAATTCTGTTCTGAATGCTGTTCCTGGGAAAAGAATGCCTGGTTATTTCTCGCGGGCCTTAGCTGGTTCTCTTAGATTCAGAGTTCGCATAAGGCGGTGAAGATTGTTGGCGTGTATTCCCAGGAGCTTTGCGGCTTCCGTGTAGTTTCCCTGAGATTCATCCAGTGCTTTTCTAATTATTTGCTTTTTCGCCTCTCTAATGGCGTCGTAGTATTTCCTGTTCTGCAGGCTTGCGCCCGCGGTTTCAAGCAATGCTTCTGGCAGATCTTCAAGCTCGATCCTATCGGCTGACCCCATCACGACTGCTCGCTCAAGGGCGTTTTCCAGTTCCCGCACGTTACCCGGCCAATCATACGACTGCAACGCAGCGCGCGCTTCACGAGAGATGCCGCTAACTCTACGTTTGCATTGCTTGCTGTACTTTGCCGCAAAATAGCTCGCCAGGAGCGAGATATCCTCACGTCGTTCTTTCAGTTCCGGCATGGCAATGGAAACCACATTTAGCCGATAGTAGAGATCCTGGCGAAAGGCACCGTCCTTAATCGCCTGTTCCAGATCTTTGTTGGTCGCCGCAATGATGCGAACGTCAACCTTAATAGACCGCGTGCCTCCTACTCTTTCAAACTCGCGCTCTTGAAGAACGCGCAGCAATTTCGCCTGAATCATCGGCGTTAGCTCACCGACCTCATCGAGGAAAACGGTCCCCCTATCAGCGACTTCAAGCTTCCCGCGTCTCTGGGCAATAGCTCCGGTAAAGGCGCCCTTTTCATGTCCAAACAGCTCGCTCTCGAGTAAGGTTTCGCTAAGGGTCGCGCAGTTGATCGCAACAAACGGTTTCGCCGTGCGGGAGCTATTGAGGTGAATTGCGTGAGCCGCCAACTCCTTGCCAGTCCCGCTTTCACCTCGAAGCAAAACGGTTGATGTGGTCGCCGCCACTTTGGCCAGAAGGCTGTAAACCTCCCGCATGCGTGCACTCTCGCCAATCATTCTGTGTTCAAGGTGAACTTCTTCCTGAAGCCGCTGATTCTCACCTTTCAGCGATTCAAGATGTCGAACATTCTGCAAAGCGATCGCGGAAATTCCAGCAATTGCGGTTAATAGCTGTAGGTGCCTTTCGTCAAAACGTGCTGAGGGATCGCTGGTGTCGAGATAGATCACCCCTAACGGCTTATCGAAAGCAACCATAGGCACGCAAAGCACGGAGCAAACATGTGTTGCCATCAGACTGGGTGTTCCACCAATACTTTCGTTCTCCAGGATGTCGTTGCTCAAGAGCGCCACGACTTCGCGGAGTACCTCATTGGTAATAGTGCGACTGAGCCTGATTGAGTCGTCTGGTCCGCTCGCCCTGTTCCAGCCGCAGATCGAGGTAAACAATTCCTGACTTCCGTCAACCAGCAGGATGGCTTCTCTCTCAGCCGGGATCACTTCCAGGATCGATTCCAGCAATCGATGTTGCAGCTCCCGAATATCACTAACAGCGTTGATAATGGTGCTGATCTTGAGGAGGGCGTTAAGATCAAGAGCGATGCGCGCCGTCGGCGGCAGTCCGCCAAAAGCTTTTTCGGGACGAAGATATACGGCATCCTCCGGCAGCAGCCTGATGGTCGAACGAGTGACCAAACCACTTTCGTCCATTTGCACTGCCGGCACTGCACCCGGCTCGCCTTCGTGTGCGAGGAAAAGGAAAACGATATCTCCTAAAGCGACTTGATCGCCGTGCGCAAGCTCCCGGCCTGTAATGGGCACGCCATTGACGAACGTACCGTTATAGCTGTCAAGATCGGAGATATGAAACTCATTCCCGACGCGCTTGATCAGGCAGTGCCGGCGAGACACCGAGGGATGGTTTAGGCGGACAGTGCTGTCTGCGTCCCGTCCGATTAACACCTCGCCATCACTCAAGGCGAACGTGGTACCTCTTGCCGAGCCGCTAAGGGCGATGAGCCTGGGGTTCATGAGCGTGAGATGGATTCGTGTGTTGGCTTGGAACAAATCCGATAATAAGCGCCGGGATTCTAGCATATCAAAACTGATAGCCGGACTATCATATCTGATATCAAATAGTCAGGCGGCCATGGCCCGTCCATCCTTTCGTCATACGCGCAGGATGGGAATTCGCCAGTATCTGAAGCATCCTTTACTCCTGAAAGTGGCGCGCCACCCTGCGGCACGGGAATCGCAGTTCCTACCTTTGCAAAGTCAGTCACAGTAGTTGCGCGAGATCCGTTGGTCTTTGTGCAGAATGTTTAATCAACCCCCTGAAGGAGACTCACATGATTTGCTCGACACTCACATCGAACCGTCCCGTCCTCACCACCCGAGTAATTGTAAGAATTCGCTCAATCAACAATAGCGCCAACCTGGTTTTGAGGCTGGCCCTGGTAACGGTTGTTTTATGCACCGTTTCACAGTTGGTTAGGGCCCAGGATCCGGCGCCCACTCCAGTTCCCAGCGCGGAAGAGTCACGACTCCGGGAGGAAAACCGGCTGTTGGAACTGAAGAAAGACAACGCACAATTGAAAAAAGAGATTAAAGACACGCAGCCTAAGCCTTCAGCAACGCCCCTCGAAGGCGAAACCACAGCGGATGCAAACGTCATCATTGAAACCCAGATGGTGACGTACAAGGCTATGTCCGATATCGCCGATAGGATTGGAGCTGAGATACATCAGAAGTTCGGCGGGGCAAAAGCCATCGCGATTTACGACGCTGAAGAGCTTGAAAACCTGAAACACTACCGGGCTACGTCGCCCATCCTGGAGGGCAGAATTGAGGATCTCAAAGACCAGTATGCGAGAGTCCTCCTCTCCCTTTCCGCAATTCCGTCTTTGACTACACCCACCGGCGCGAGCGGCGAGTCAAGCGACTTGACCAAGAAAGTGCATACCTTCAGTGCTGTGAAGCCCCTCTCAGGTCCCACCAGTTCCCTCACTGCAACCAGCAGCTTAACTTCCGCCAGTATCCTTAACCCCATCGCCTCGGTGACCGAAGGCTTAAAAGTTTTCGCTGACTTACTGGCCCTGCTGCGAACGGACACTGACATAAAGGGTAAGTCTGTGTCGGTTGAAGAGAGCGCTATGGTGGCGGAAACCTTTCGGGCTTTAAGAAATCGGTTCGGGGGCAGCGTGAACCTGTACTACCCCAAAGCAGTATCTCCGGAGGTTTACCTGGAAGGCTGTCAATACAATAGTGCACCAGTGTTCTGCTCAGAAACGCTGAGTTCGCTGGCCCACCTCTACGCGGAAAAGGACAAGGCCGACCAGGAGCTGCAGCGCGACATGTTCGATGTGGCCAGCCAATTCGAGAAGGCCACCAATCAAAAAGCCCAGGCCGCGGCTGGTATCGCCTCACTCGGGAAACAGATCAGCGAGCTGAAACTCGATCAACTAAAGGCAGAGCTGGAAAAACCCTGGACGCCGGCGCAAACCGCTCGGTTTCAGAAATACATAAATGAACTTGAGAGCATGAAGGCCGAAGCTGTGTTGGCGAAGAAGACTGCGGAGCTGCAGTTGGACCACTTTGCCAAACGGAAAAATATCCTGGAACAGCTTCAGGCTCTTAACCTGCAAGCCGATCAACTAGTAGCCACGCTGGCGAAGCCAGATGAAAAGACCGGCCGGAGTGAGCTGGCGAATTTCATGAGAGCCGAAAACATGGAAAAGGCGATTGGTAAGGATGGCTACTGGCTGGCATTCAGATCGATAAGCGCCGGGGGAAACAATCGCACGCGAAAGAACCTCTTTAGATACTTTAGCGGCGCGAAGCTGGATCACAGTGGCGGGCTGATCGTCGAATGGGCACTCTACAATCGAAATGGCGTCAGTGTGGACAGTAACAAGGACAGTTCATACGGCGGCTACCTGGCGCCCAAAGAGATCCAAAGTGCGAAATTCAAGGACGCCGTAGCAGACCCAACTACCCAGCCCGCTCCGCAGGGCAATAACCTGGCGAAGTCGGGTAGTCATTGAAGTGGCTAACCCGAGGGCTAACAGCTCGCGCCGTGAGGCGCGAGCTGTCGTCTGGAGGGTGTCAAAAGCAGGCTGGCAGACGGCTTCGCGCAAAAAGCTTTACACGCAGGAGGAACTTGAATAGGCTAGCGCGGTTTTCCCGGCCTCAATTTATTTCCTTTTGCCTGATTGAGCCGCCACCCATCACTTCACCTGAAAGGACCCAAAATGAAAAAGGATTCAAACTCTCCGGAGATCACTTCTCGCCGGCACTTTACCAAGGCAGTGGTGACGGCCGCGGTGGCTGCACCGATCGTTGCCTCGATCGCCAGTTGCGGAGGTCAGAGTGAGCAAACTGGACAAAGTACTCCTTCTCCTGGGCAAGGTACTCCAGTTCCTGGCCCATCTGGAGCAAAATCTGTCGCACGGGAGGGCTACACAGAGATTAGATGCGATTTCCCCCTAAAGCCTGAGGAGCACATTCCTCCTATGGGAATAGAGGGAGGGGGATCACTGGTCATAGACTCAAGGCATAAGTTTCATGAGTCTGGCAGCGGCAGCGGCCCCTATACTTATACGGAAGAAGGCGTTGACGACGAGGATCGATACGGCGATATCGATATAGTCACAGTTATTACTGAGATCGAGAGCAAGCCTTTCGTTTCCGTCTTGGGCTATACGGCGCTACTGCCTGGAACTGAGCTATGGCTGTGGTACCAGGATATCAGTGCGAGTCCCGTGGGCGAAGATGACGCTACCTTTCCGCCTGTGACCTTTCCCGATAACGATCCACAGATTCGAATAGTTGGTGGAAGTGGGGCAAACCTATTCAAGCTGATGGTCAAGAGAAAGAAGTTTAGCCACGATAAAAGTCATAAGAAGAATCGCCCCCATCGCTATAAACAAGGCGGCGGAAGTGGCTTAGCCCGGCATTTTCGCATTGGTCAGTGGCGATTAGTGAGAGCCGGTACGACTCTGGTCGGAGATAAAGGGGCTGAGAACTATAATTTCTTTGTTCGATTTGGCCACTACCAAGAACCGTAGTAAGACCTGCCCCGGGGCAAAATTCGCCAGAGCTCGTAGCTACAGGTTCTCACCAAAGACTGTGTCCGATTTGGCTTCAGATAGCCGCCCGGTGCGGAAGTCTTGCCCAGGTTTTGAGCGCCAAACCAGGAACGGTATAACTCGTAAGCAGGAGTAGCTCAAGTGTCAAAGACCCACACAAAGATGAAGAAAAGTATTCTCAGGGCTGTTGCTTGGATCAGTCTTCCATTGCTGGCGATCTCTCTGCTTTTGATGGTACCGGCAACTGATCAATCGCAAAGAAAATCCCCAGCCCAGTTCGAGATAGCTTTGGAGCTGGAGCGGGACACCTTTCGTGGTATTGACGTTGCCGCCAAAGAGATCCTGATTAAGTTAAGCCGGTGTGAATCTGCGGACTCAAAGACCTTGATCGAGGATGTGACTAAACTGGCGCGAAAAGTCACCGGCGACGACCACGTACAGGTTAGTCAGGTGGGAAATGATTGTTGGTTCCTGGTCCAGTCTTCCACATTAAGAGTGAAGCAGCTGATGGTGCCCTTTCAATCCGCTATTAAGCTGCAAAGCTTAACTGTAGATGAACAGGATGCAGCCAATATCATATACGCCGAGCCGAATTTTCTTCTGCGGATTGATCCGCAGCTAGATGGCAAGCCCTTCGAAGGCCCGCTTAACGACGATCTGTTCCAAAAGGGCAAGCTTTGGGGTCTACAAAATAAAGACAATCCCGGCATTGATATTGATGCTGTATCCGCATGGACCCGTTCCACGGGTTCGAAAGAGATTGTTGTGGGTGTGGTTGATACCGGTGTTTCTTACGAGCATCCTGACCTGAAAGACAATATCTGGGCAGCTCCCGAAGACTACGACATCAAACTGGGAACACAGACTATTCATTGTGCCAAGGGAAGCCACGGATACAATGCCGTCGCCAAAACAACATCTGAAATTTGCGATCCTATCGATGGTATTACCAGTCATGGTCACGGTACACAAGTATCGGGAATCTTAGGAGCAGTGGGGAACAATCAAGTTGGTGTTGTAGGTGTGAATTGGTCTACCCAGATTATAGGCCTTAAGGCGATCGGTCCAACCGGCGGTCGTATGAGCGATGCCGTAAACGCTATTGAATTCGCTATTCAGTTGCGCGCCCGATTTCCGCTCAAGGCTAATGTCCGCGTGCTAAACGCAAGTTGGGGATATCTGGCGAATGGCAGTATTCCCGATCAGGATTCCAAACTACTTCGAGAGGAGATTGAGCGCGCTAACGCTCATGACATACTCTTTGTAGCTTCTGCCGGAGAAGACCGCGGCAACGACAACGATGCGATAGCGCACTATCCTTCCGGTTTTTATGATCTTCCGAACGTTGTTTCGGTAACAGCGATTGATCAGGCCGGAGCCCTTGCCAAGATAAGCGGAAGCCTCTCAAACCATGGAAAACTCAGTGTTCATCTGGCAGCGCCCGGCAGCCAGATTTACTCGACTTATCCTCAGGCTCTTGGCTATTCCTACTACCGAAACAGCGGTACATCTATGGCTGCGCCCTTCGTGTCCGGGGCAGCGGCTCTCATACTGTCAGTTCCCGCCTGCGCGAAACTTCACGCGCCGGATCTAAGGAGAATACTAATCGGAGGGACTGTAGCTACAAGATCTGTAATCAAGACTTCGAGCGGGGGTCGTCTGAATGTATCCAAATCCATAGAGTTGTGCGGCAAATAATTGCTAGTTCAGCCGGAGCTGAAGCCAGTCACTCCTCAAGCTGCTTGTGCAGGCGTTGAATGTCTGGCCTGCTCAAATATCCATTGAACGCTTCGGTTCCCCACTTTTGCGCGAGTCCATCGAGCACTTCCTTAGCATGAAGTAATTGTTCGCGAGCCCCGGCATAATCGTCTAGTTTCTGGCTGGCTTTGGCGGCAATAATCCAGGCCTGCCATTCGGATTCGCGTTGGCCGGCTTGAGCAAAGCGCTGCTGGGCCTCGCGCGCGTCGGCGAGAGCTGCCGTAAAACCACCACTCTCGAGTAGCGCTTCAGCGTGTCCCAGCAACGTCAGAGAAACCAAACGCTCGTCTTTCACCTGTTTTGCCATCTCTACAGCTTCCTGGCTCGACTGTAGTCCAGCACCCTTTGCACCCGAGCGAGTCAGAACCAAACCAAGCTGGTGCTTAGCATCGACCCATATATGACTGGTTTTTGGACCGGCGAGTGTGAGGCTCCGCTCTGCCTTGGATCTTGCTTCGGAAAAACGTCCCTCACTAAGGTCTATCTGCGATTCTACCCGGGCCCCTCGGGCGAGTATTACTTGCTGGTAATTGCTATCCAGGCGATCTGCCACGGCCGGTAGCTGATCGAGCAAGGCCTGCGCTTCATTCTTCCGACCAAGTTGCCATAACATCTCACCCTGATCCGCCAGAAGGTAACCTACCGTTATGGGAACATCCAGAGACTTATAGATGTTATAGCTTTCATTAAAACTGCGCAGTGCGTCAGGATAAAGTTCTAGATCTGCAAGCAGGTTTCCGATCAGGAGATGCGTCGATGCCAACTGTGACTGGTTATTAGTCTCTCTCGCGAATTGAAGTTGTTGTTCAAAATCCTTGAGGGCCTCGGCGTACTCTCCCCTTAGCAGCTTGGCTCGGCCGTGCAGGAGTGTTGCCAGAGAAATCTCTTTGCTGAATTTACCTTCTTTAAAATATGTCAGTGCTTGTTCGAGGTAGCCAATGGCTTGGTCAGTATTTATTTCCTGCTGAATATATAGCTTCGATAATGCCAGCAGGGCCATCGCCTCGTTGCGCCGCCCCTTGTTTCGTTGCGCGAAATCAAGCGCTTGCTTCAAAACCTGTTCGGCATCGCCATACTCACGTCGCTCAATGTGGGTATTGCCGAGGTCAACCAGCCCCTGAGTAGCGAGATTCTCAAGCTTATTGTTCTGTGCCAGGCTGACAGCATCCTGGGCATACTCTTTAGCCAGCGTGGTATTGCCGCGCGAATACAGTACGTTGCTCAACTGAAGCATGGTCCTGATCTGATGGTACTGACTATTGGAAGTGCGCGCGATATCGAGCGACTTTTGCAGTTGATCCTGGGCCTCAGCCAACTTACCTATCCGGGACAGAAGTGCGCCCCGTTGAAAAAGCACTTCGGTGCGTCCTTCAAAGTCACCTAGAGTCTGAAAGAGACCATCGGCCTTGGCGAAGGATGAATTGGCGCCGGCCAAATCTCCTTTGCGACCGTAAAGAGTACCAAGACGAAGGGCGGCTGCGGCGTATTGACCGTCGTGCGTGGTCGCAGCCACATAGTTTTCAATCGCCTTATCTATCTCGTCATTCTTTTCGTAAGCGCGTCCCAGATCCAGATAGGCCTGGGCATCTTGAGGTTTGAGACGGACGATTTCCGCGTAGGCTTTAATGGCTGTGGGAAAGTCTCGCGTGATCGTGGCCCGAATGGCATCAAGATAAAGGCCATCAAGTTCGTGAAGGACCGCGCGATTCGGCACCAGCCCGTCCACCCGCAACAGGGCCAGGTACGCTCGCTCCGAGTAATCCAACTCAGTCCAGGCTTCCGCCAGTCGCGCATGGGCCAGAGCAAACTTGTCGTCAGTCTCGATAGCTTGCTGCAGCGGCTTTATTGCTTTGAAATAAGCACCTTCTCGCAGATTGTTGGTTCCGAGGACGTACCACTTTTCGGCTGCCGGCGTCGGTTGATGTGGACTGGGACGCAAGCTATACCAAACGGCAGAACCCGCCAGCGCGATGATGAGCAAGCCCGCAGCTACATAGCCAACCGACAGCCGTGGGCGTTTGAAGATGTCGGAGAGAGTGGCGAGCGCGCCGGTGGGGTGGGTGCCGGGGGCCGGGGAAATCAGACGGGTGACGGTGTGGCCAGAGCCTTTCAGATCCGTCTGAGCCGCGCGCAGGTCGGAGATCATTTCGTCGGCGGACTGGTATCGTTCCTCAGGTTTTTTTGCCAGCGCCTTGAGGGTTATGCGATCGAGTTCTGCGGGGACGTCAAGGTTAAGTTGGGATGGCGGTGTCGGATCGTCTCGAATTACCTTGGCACAAATCTCTCCCGGGCTCCGCCCGAAGAACGGTGGCTTGCCGGCGATGCATTCGTAAAGTAAGCCCCCCAGGGAAAACAGATCGCTGCGCGGATCTACTTCCACGCCCAGCGCCTGCTCGGGCGACAAGTACATCGGAGTGCCGACGATCACTCCTTCTCGTGTCTGAGTATTGAGCAGTGTTTGCCGTTCGGGATCACTGGGATGCGCCGGCCCCATGGCAAACTGCTTCGCGAGTCCGAAGTCGAGGACCTTAACGTTGCCTCGTTCGTTGATGGCCACGTTCGAAGGCTTGATATCGCGATGAATAATCCCATGACGGTGGGCCTCGGCCAGGGCTTCAGCCACTTCTTCGATGATCTGGATAGCGCGGGGAATATTCAGCGTCTCACGCAGCATCAGCGCTCCCAGCGTCTCGCCTTTGACCAACTCCATCACGATATAAGGCTGACCTTCAGCGGTTTCGCCGTAGTCATGTATGGTCGCGATATGCGGGTGGGAAAGTGCTGAAACTGCGCGAGCTTCACGAAGGAAACGCGAGCGAAAGTGCGGGCCGCCGGTCCCACTCACTTCCGTCAATGTCTTTATCGCGACGCGGCGGCCCAGCAGGATGTCTTCGGCGACATAGACGACACCCATGCCACCTTCACCGAGCTGCTCGATAATTCGGTAATGTGAGACAGTTTGGCCAATCATTGAGCGAGGTTTGCTCCAAACTTAAACGGGAAACGAAAAACCTCTTAAGTGTTTCGCGGGTAAAGGGAAAACCGGATGAAGCTGAGCGCGCGCCATTGTCGCTTGTAAGCGTGTTTATTTCAAGATCGGTCAGCCGGGAATTAATCCTGATCTTAACTTGCTCACCTTAAGAACTGCGCCGAGCAAACCTCGCTGACAAATTCAACGTCCAACCACGCAAGAAGACTCCTCAGACGCGTTCTACCAACAGATTCCGCATCGCTCGTCGCTACGGAACCCAACATCAAGGGGTGTGTTGTCTCCCGTCGAATTCCGGCGTCTCCCCTCAAATTCTGTTTGGAGGAGTGTAAAAATGAAAATGAAATCTACTAACGCAGTCCTGGGACTGCTGGTGATGGTGATAGGACTCAGCGTGTTGGCGATGGCGCAGATGTACAGCCTTGGCCCGGTGGGGCCGCCGCCGGAAGCGGGTAATTACAGAATTTCCGGACCTTACAAACATGATAATCTTTCCGTGTTTCTGATTCACGGCAAAGATCGCATCAGCGGCAGGACGTTCCTTACTTTGCAGGAAGCTTTGACCCAGAAAAAGGTCATAGTCTATGAGACGCAATCGGTAAACGAATTGGCGATCGAGAACGTTTCCAGTGATGAAATCTATGTACAGTCGGGCGAGATCGTCAAAGGCGGCCAGCAGGATCGCGTGCTTGGCATCGACATGATTGTGCCCCCGAAGTCAGGCAAGATGCCGATCACCGCTTTCTGCGTCGAACACGGCCGTTGGAGTAAGCGCGGAACCGAACAGGTTCATGTCTTCAGCAGCTCGGCGGAAGTGGTCTCCACCAGAGATCTCAAGCTGGCGGCGAAGAGTTCCCGATCGCAGGGCGCCGTCTGGCAGAACGTTACGGTGGCGCAAGACAAGCTGAGCCAGAACGTTGGCGCTCGGGTGAATAGCGCGGCGTCAGAATCCAGTCTCCAGCTGGCACTGGAAAACAAGGCAGTGCAGAAGAGCGCCGACGAATACATCAAAGCGCTGTCGCGAATCACGCAGGGCAAAAACGATGTGATCGGCTACGCGTTCGCGATTAACGGGAAAGTGAATAGCGCCGATGTTTACGCTTCGAATGGTCTTTTCCTTAAGCTGTGGCCGAAACTGCTAAAGGCGAGCGCAATCGAAGCGATAGCTGAATTCCACAGAGGCGCTACTTTCGCCAACCTTTCTCCCGACAATGTGCAAACTTTCCTGCAGGAGTCGGAATCCGGGAAGGCGGCGGAGAAATCGGAGGACCTGACCAAGCGCATACAACTAATCACGCGTGAGTCAGCAGAGAACGTTTTCTTTGAAACTCGCGACCGGTCTCAGAAGCAAGTTTGGCTGCACCGGAATTACATCAAGAAGTAGTGGCACAGACTTCAGTCTGTGATTCCATCTTGAGTCCCACGCTTACGGGCCCTGCATTAGCGATGCTTGTGGTATCACCGATCGCAAACTGACGGTTTGCGTTACAACGGCACAGACTTCAGTCGGGTGTTGAGACACAGACTGAAGTCTGTGCTACTTTTAGTGAACAATCTTCGTTGAGTAGAGAACTCCGTACATCGCGTCCTGGTGTTGCGGAAATCCCTTGCCGCTGCTGGAGAGCATCACGTTTACCATCTGCACCTGGCCCGCAAACTTGCGATAGGCCAGCCACTGTAATCGTCTGATGCCGTCGGGCTTCTCAGGATTCGACTCGCGAAATTGGACCCCGCGAAGACCGTCAATCTCGAGCCACTTCAGTTCATCGACTTCGCCGTTTTTGGCGCGAGTCTTCGCCTGATCGTAGAACGCCTGGATACTAATATCCACGGGAAAGTTTTCGTCCATTGGCGAGATGTTGACGATTAGATTGGCAGCGTCCCACGAACCGGGCGATCGCCAGAGCAGCGACTTCGATTCATTTTGGACCTCGTTCCACTTGGGTGGCACTGTCCATGACATTCCCTGCTGGTCCCACTTGGCGTTCTGTCCGCCGGCCAGCGCGGCCTGCTGAGCGCCGGTGGGCGCCGGCTGCTCCACCGGATCACCGCCAACCTTGCTGGAGGAACCTGACGAATTTGAATTTGAACTGCCGGACTTGAGTTTATCGCTCAAATTGCACAGCGATAGGGAAATAGCCAGGGTGATCAATAGGGGAATCTGTTTCATTCATGCGCCTCATTTGGTTTTAGACTCGGAGAACATTTCGCCTTCTATGCCAGATCGCTGCGCGAGTCAAGGCATCTCGATGGCAAATGAAAAATGGAAAATGATATATGGAGAATGGTTCGTTGCTTTTCGTGCCTATCATTCAAGCTACGAGCCCTCCCTGACGGTCGGGCTTCTGCCTCTGCTGGGGGCGTGTTATCCTTAGGTGATAACCCCCCTAAAACAGTTTTTCATGAACGTTTGCGACGCGGGAGACGCGTCGCTTTCAACCGGGAGAGTCCTATGCGAACCTATGTATCGAAGCCATCTGTGATCTTTCTACTGACTTTTATCCTGGCGCTTCTTTTTGCCACCGGCGCCTGTCAGCCTGCTACAAACACAAACACTAATACCAACACTGCGGTTAACGTGAATACGGCTCCGGCGAATACAAATTCGAACGTCGCGGCAGTGGGCACAGCTATCAATACTCGCGAACCGGAAAAATATCGCGCGACCCTGGTCTTCACCGCCCAAACAGAGGGCGGCGAGAAAACCATCGGGATTCCTTCTTTGTCTGCCGAAGTAGCTCGCAATGGTGACGATCGCCGTGTCTCCTTCAAACTCCCCGACGGATCGGATTTGATTTATATCGACCATGACAACAAGCATTACGTAGTGGCCCCGGGCCGCAAGCAGTATGCGGAGCTAACTCCGGAGGCCACCGGCATGCAGATTCAGAAGCTGATAACCCCGGGCCAGCTGGTGCAACGGCTGGAGAACCTCAAAGGGGTCGAACGCGTGGGCGATGAAGAAGTGAACGGACGCAAAGCCGAGAAGTATCGCTACGCCACGACTTCGAATACGAATACGCAGGCAGGGCAGGTTTCGACCCAGGCATTTGTTTATGTTGATAAGGAAACTGGTTTGCCGCTGCGTTCCGAGCTATTCGCCGAAACCAGTGGGGATGTGAAAGGTGTCAAAGGAGCGCATATCGTAGCGGAGTTTCGCGACATTTCCACCACGGTGGACGACTCAATATTTGAAATACCGGCGGGTATGAATAAGGTTTCACCTGAACAAGTGCGGCAGCAGATCAACGCAGTAACGAGCACCTTAGCCGCAGTGGTGAAAGCGATGATGAGCAACATGAGTGGCACGCCGTCAACTTCGGCCTCACCCGCGGCCACCACTTCGCCCACGCCAAGGCCGTAACCCTGAGGAGCTCCCTGAATGAGATACTTTATTTTGTTTGTGTTGGGGATCGTCGTCGGAGGCGTGCTGGCAATCTTCCTGTTGGGCACGCCCCGTATGCGATCGGTTCCCGGGAAAACCATTGGGCCGCCTGATCCAGGCGGCTCGCCCGCAGGAACTGCCCAAATCGTTCTCGACGATAAGTTCTTTGATGTGCTGCTGGGGACGGTGTTCAATGGTCTGGGTCCGCCGCAGTTCAAGCTCTCGCAGATGAATCAACAAGAGGGACTGGCCACCATCACCCCGGCGGCGTTCCAGGGCAACTGCACGAACACCTTGACGCTGGCGGCCGAAGGTAACAACGTCAAAACCGGAGTGCGGTTTGCGAGCGGCAAGATTACTGCGCCGCTGGCCTTCAGCGGGAGCTACAACCTTTTGGGCAACTGCATGCAGTTCAAGGGATCAGCTAACACGGCCGTGCAGCTTACTTTCGATCAAGCACAGCAGACGGTCTTCGGCCGTTTGAATATCGAAGAGATGAATCTGGAGGGTGTGCCGGCGCTGGCTAATAATTTTGTCACGGTCTTTGTGCAGAATGCGATTGATCAGCGAATCAATCAGTTTCCGGTGTTGCGCGCCCAGCAACTCGCGCTCTCGATGCCGGTGGAGGCGAGCGGGGGAACGTTGAAAGCGCAGGTGAAAGACGTGCGCGCGGAGGTAGTCGAAGGAGCACTGCGCCTGCACATTACTTATGACTTCAGCGCTGTGAAGGGCGAAGCGAACAAAGGCTAGTGTCAGAACCGCCTGCGGTAGCGGGCGGGCCCGTCGATTGCGGAATGCTGAATTCGGAATGCGGATTTAAAAAAATGATTTAGTCTTAACCCTGATTCCGAATTCCGAATTCCGCAGTCCTCAATCGTCGGGCCCACCTGCTACCGCAGGTGGTTCTGACACGGGCGCACCGGGCTTTGGTGAAACCCCTATCCCGTAACGGTACGCCAGATCACCGCCTAGATACCCCGAGATCGAAATCAGAATCACACCTACCAGCGACAGCAGGAACGGAATCGTAAGCCGGCGTCCCACCAGATCCGCATTACGTCCCAGTCGCAAATAAAGGCTGACACAAAAAATGATCAGCGCGAGGACGTTGAGCCGCGCGTGCCAGTTGGCAACTTTCTTTGCCTCCGGATGATTTATCTTCGACCAATCCATAATCCCGGGAATGGCTGCGGCGGCCGCCCCGATAATGCCGGCCCCAATCATGTATTTGGAGATCAACAAGAGACTGGTATTGCGATGAAAGTAAAAGAATACGTCGGTGGCAAACGAAGTGGTCCAGAGCGCGAGGGGAAACGGGATCAACATCGGATGAATCGGGTGTCCTCCGATACGGGCTTTGCTTTCCATGCAGACTTTCTCCTTTGGGAGCGGGCGGATCTGTCGATGGTCCGGGCATGCACATGCAGATGCCGGAACCCATGATGCAAGAGCGCTGGATCGAGCGCGGCAATTCTGTTCCGCCGGGCTGTCGCCGTCAAGCATTTCCGGGAGGCGGCATAACAATCTTGAGTAGTCCGGCCGCGGCCTTTGGGAAAGGTAACTAACAGCACGCCCGCGCGGCAAAGCCGCTGACGGAAGAGGCGCAGTTTCTGGCTACCGGTTCTTCTGCTGGCTTAAGCCCTCCCTGACGGTCGGGCTTCTGCCAGGGCTCGTTGGCGTTCGAAATGATCCACTATTTCCTGCGCGGTCTTGGGGCCCACGAAGGGTGTTAACTCCGAGACGCTCGCATTTGCCACGCGCTGTATCGATCCCAGATTGCGTAGCAGGCGGGTCTTGCGTTTGTCACCGACGCCGGGAATCTCAGACAGTTCGGAAGTGAAATCGCGCAGCTCGCGGCGCTTGCGGTGATATGTGACTGCGTAGCGATGGGTCTCGTCCCGAATCATCTGTATCAGCCGCAGAATTCGCGAATGCGAGTCCAGATAGACAGGCTCGTGTTCGCGTCCTTTCACCAGCAGATGCGAAACTTCGTTATGCCGCAGCGGTGGCTTGACCACTCCGACCATGGGCACGGCTTCGAGGTCAAGCTCGCGCATGGCGGCAGCGGCGGCAGCCAGTTGCGCTTTACCGCCATCGATCATGATCAAGTCAGGCAGCGGTTTTCCTTCGTCCAGCAGACGCCGGTAGCGCCGGTGAACCACTTCCTTCATTGAGGCCACATCGTTCGCGCCCTCCACCGAGCGGATGCGAAACTTGCGATAGGCCGATCGATTCATCTTGCCGTTTTCGCAGACCACCATACCCGCAACATTCTCTGCGCCCTGGATGTGCGAAATATCGAAGGACTCGATGCGCGCAGGGAAGCGCGGCAGCTCCAGCGTTTCCTGTAAGTCTTCAAGCACCAGTTTCATGTCGGGCTTGAGCACACGGAAGCGTTGTTCAAAGGCCAACTTCGCATTCTTCTCAATGAGGTCGATCAGGTCGCGCTTATCACCACGTTGCGGGGCCGCGATGCGCACGCGGCGGCCTTTGCGCTCGCTCAGGGCCTTTTCCAGCAAGGCCCGGTCAGCAAAATCAACCGGCACCAAAATCTCCCGGGGCACGTAGTCGCTGCTGTAGTACTGGGCCAGCACTTCACTGAGAAACTCGGCGGGTTCAAATCCATCAACCGGCAGATCTTCCCAGTAAAACTCGCGCCGCCCCACGATCTGGCCTTCGCGCATGGTAAATAACTGCAACGCCAGCATCGGTCCTTCACGGTAATAGCCGAAGATGTCCACGTCGCGCTCGGGTGAGGTTGCCATCTTCTGTTGTTCCGCCAGCGCATTGACTGTCTTGCGCAGATCCCGATACTTCGCCGCCATCTCGAAGCGCATCGATTCGGAAGCGAGCAGCATTCGTTCTTCCAGCTTACTTGCCAGCTCCGTGTTTTTTCCTTCCAGCAACATACGCACATCGCGTACTGCTTCCTGATACTGATCGGGCGTGCATAAGCCCTTGACGCAGGGGCCCAGACAGCGTTTGATGTGGTACTCAAGACAGGGTCTGGGCGCCTTACCATCAATCTCGATATCACAGGTGCGCAGTTGGAAAGTTCGATTGACGAGGTCGATGGTCTTGCGCGCCAGGCTGGCCGGCAGGAAAGGCCCGAAGTAGAGCGCGCCGTCCTTCTGGATTCGCCGCGTGATGATTACTTTGGGGAAGAGCTCATTGATCGTCAGCTTCAGATGCGGGTAGGACTTGTCGTCCATGAGTCTGATGTTGAAGCGGGGCTGGTGCTTCTTTACGAGGGTAGCTTCTAGAATCAGCGCTTCGACTTCGTTATCAGTGACGATGTAGTCCACATCGGCAATGCGTTTCACCAGCTCCTCAGTCTTGAGCCCATAGCTGTAAGGCGCATGCCGGCCAGGCTGAAAATATGAACGCACGCGGTGGCGCAGGTTCTTGGCCTTGCCGATATAGAGCACCTTGCCCGCCGCGTCTTTGTGTATGTAAACGCCGGGTGAAAGCGGGATTTCTTTAAGCTTCTCGTCTAAAGTCACAGTGTTGATGTCTGATTGTGTCCGGGGGATTAGATGTAACATTCTAGCGTACGGGCTGGCTGAAGACCACGGACGCATAATTCCAGCTTGGATGTTTGGCTCAAAGAGCGGGGGTAAACCGCCCTTCCTGACTGCGACCAGGTACCGTTGAGTCAAATTCTGAATCTCCTTGGGTATGAAAGTTCAACCGGGAGCACTCGCAGTCAGGAAGGGCGGTTTACCCCCGCTGATTGAATGGCGTTCTACTGATGCTTTAGCCAGAAAGAGATCATGCGATTCCCCTTAACAGTTCCAGCCGGGAAAGATTTTGATGCCGTTGGTTTTGGTCTGAACGCGGTCGATCATCTGATCGTCGTTCCTGAATATCCCGCCTTCGACTCCAAGACCCGGATCGTCGAGTACACCAGATCCGCGGGCGGCCAAACAGCGACCGCCATGGTGGCATTGCAGAGACTGGGAATGACAACGGCTTATGCCGGGCGCTTTGGATCCGATGACGCAGGGAGCTTTGGCTTGCAGTCGTTGCAAGAGGCGGGCGTGAATACGGAATTCGCCGAAGTGATCGAAGGCGCCGACAATCAACTGGCCTTCATCATCATCGACGCCCGCAACGGTGAACGTACAATCGTCTGGGATCGCGATGAACGGGTGTCTTATTCTCAGGCGGAAGCGCCATTGGCATTTGCGTCCCGCGGTCGCGTGCTGCATATGGACGCGCATGATCCGCCAGCCTGTGCGGCGATGGCCGCGACTGCCCGTGAAGCCGGCACAGTGGTTTCCATCGATGTGGACAACATATACGAAGGACTGCCGGAACTCCTCCCGCTGGTTGATGTGCTCATCTCTTCGGCGGAGTTTCCTCATAGACTAACCGGCATTAGCGACGAACGGGTCGCGCTGGTAGAGATGAAGGTGCGTTATGGCTGCGCCGTAGTCGGCATGACCCAGGGGCCACGCGGCGCCCTTCTTTACTGCGAAGGCCAGTTCCTCGATGCTCCTGCCTTCCAGACTCCGGGGCAATGTCGCGATACAACCGGGGCGGGCGACGCTTTTCACGCAGGCTTTCTTTACGGCCTGCTGCGTGGCGAGAATGTGGAAACCAGCATGAAACTGGGAAACGCTGTGGCGGCGTTAAAGTGCCGCAGTCTCGGTGCGCGCACGTCTTTGCCTGACTTAAACGAGGTGGGCAAATTTCTCAGTTCCGGGGCTATGATTATCTCAACAACCTAAGGAGAAAAACCGTTGTGGAAAAGATACTGCTGCCCGTCCTGCTAGGCACTAATCGCAAGCAGCGAAACAGCGTACACCCGGCCAGGTGGTTAGTCGGCGAGATGGAGAAAAGGCCGGATGTTGAAACGCGCCTGTTCGACGTGAGCGACTTTGCGCTGCCGCATGACGACTACGGTCAGGAGCTCAAAAGTCTTTTCCCCGAATGGCGCGACACCATCATAAAGGCTGACGGGCTGGTCATAGTGTCACCTGAATACAATCACGGCTACCCGGGTTCACTAAAGGCTGTGCTCGACCTATTGCTGAAAGAGTACATACATAAGGCAGTGGGGCTGGTGGGGGTTTCTGCCGGACCCTGGGGCGGCACGCGCGTCATCGAGGCCCTGGTGCCAATGGTTCGTGAGTTGGGGCTGGCGGTTACGTTTACCGACCTTCATTTCCCATTTGTGCAGAAGTCGTTTGACGCTGAGGGAAAACTCCTGGATCAAGGGTCGGAGAAAAGAGCCGCAGACTTTCTGGATGAGCTGGTCTGGATGGCTCGAGCATTGAAGTGGGCCCGTGCCAACGTCCCTTCGAAACATCACTCGTAAAACTTAATCATCGGCATCAGTGGGCGCGAGGTGTTTCTGAAAGTGACTCAGAACGCGCCGCCAGGCATCAGTGGCTGATTTCGGATCATAGACTTCCGGGCGGGTATCGTTGAAAAACGCGTGGTCCGTATCGTAGCTCACCACCTCAACGGGCAGATCGTGTTTCTGGGCAGCTTGCTTCAGACCGTTTACCTTTTCCGGCGTTATCCACCCGTCGCGCGCCGCGGCTATGAATAGTGTGGGCACGCTCAGTTTAACCAAGACGTCTTCCTCCGGGATGTCACCGTAAAACGGAGCGGCCGCGGCGAGGTCGCCGATATCGCATGCGGCGCGCAGGGCGAACGTGCCTCCCATGCAGTACCCCGTGATGCCAATCTGATCGACCGCATAGCTGTGCCTGATCTCGGTAATGGCGGAATCAATCGTATCCAGGCCGTCAGCGATAGCCAGGTCCTTCATCATCTGTGCTGCTTCGTCAGAGTTCCTGGCCACCTTGCCGCGAAAGAGATCGGGCGCGACGCAGAGATAACCTTCCTTGGCATAGCGAAGGGCAATATCCCGCATGTGATCGTTGATGCCCCACCACTCATGAATCAGCACCACGGCGCTTTCAGCCTCAGTGTCGGGTCGCGCAACTACCGCGGTAGTGTCGCCGTTGGCAGTTTCGAAGTTCATGGTTTCAGGTTTCATATCAATTCTCGATCGGCGGTACGTCGTTCAACTATGAATACTACTCTCCATCAATGATTTAGATCGTCACTTGCCGGAAGCAACCTAATTGTGCCAAAGTCAGTGCGCTTTCACATATACATTTTGGGGTAACGAATTATGCCACGGATAGAAGCAGAAACTGCAACCGGACAACAGACCTTTGAGACTGAAGCGGGGAAAAAGCTGGTGTTGGCAATCGAAGATGCCGGTATTGACATACTGCATCGCTGCGGCGGAAACGCACGCTGCACTACTTGCCGCGTTGAAGTGCTCGGCGGCGACCCGGGTGAAATACAGGAGCTCGAGCGTGATCGTCTGGCAGTGGAGACTGACCTGGCGGAGAACGTGCGCCTTTCCTGCCAGATACGCGTCAACGACGATCTGACAGTTCGTGTGGTCAACCAGGCGAGCGTTCGCGGAATGGACGCCGGGCCCCGGCCACTGGATGAGTAAGCTTATTGCTTCCGGGGTGTTCCCGGGTGTAATCTTCGCGCCGTAATTCACAACTTGCGACCAACATCTTTGCCTGAATGGCGCAGGATGGTACGGCCGGAATGTCTTTCCTACTTCAACTTCGGAGGACTTATGCTAATCGACTTTCATCTCCCCGTTAGTCTGGCGATGCTCGACGGTATATTCAAAACCCCTGATGGGGCCGAGATCGCCCGGGTTAGTCTTCGCTGGCTCCACTTTCTCGCCGGGATTACCTGGATTGGATTGCTTTACTTCTTCAATCTGGTCAACGTCCCGCTGCAAAAGAAGCTGGATGCTGATACCAAGAAAAAGGTCAATCCCGATCTGCTGTTGCCTTCGTTATGGTTGTTCCGCTGGGGCGCCCTGCTGACGGTGCTGGTGGGCTTAACTTACTTCGCGATGTATATCCTGGCCCCGGACGTCAACAATGCGAACACCATCGGCGGCGCAAACCTGAACGTTTGGGTGATCCTGATTTTCTGGCTCACTTACCCGATCACTTTGTTTATTGTCGAGATGCTGATCATTAAGAAAGTCCCGGCTCTGACTAAGGATGGACGGGTATTCGCGTTGGTGATGCTGGTTCTGGTAGGCATTGTGAGCTACGGGATTCTCATGTTCCTGTCGGCGAAACTGACGGTGGGCGGCTACGTCCCCAGTAACAAGACCTACTCGATCGGGGTGGGTGGCGCCTACGGTATTCTGATGCTGCTGAATGTTTGGGGAATAATTTGGCCAAATAACAAGAAGCTGATTGGAGCCTTGCAGGGTGGACCGCCGGCAGCACCCGAGCTGGCCCGCCAGGCCTTTCTCGCGTCTCGCACCAACGCGTGGCTGTCGCTGCCAATGCTGCTTCTGATGGCTACGTCCCACGGCGACTGGTTGATCTTCAGCGGCAAGACTGGTTAATGCGTCAGACGCAATCTTGTTGGCCGAGATAACTCGGCAAAGTTAGGAGGGGCACGTCATGAGTGCCCCCCTGTCCTTTTTCGCCCCCCGTTTGCAACCCTAATAACCAAACCTCTCATCCGTTTAACATCAACTGAGACTTGGGAAATACCCTGCAGCAGCAAGGGACCCTATTGGTTGATAGATTGGCAATCATCAGGAGGCATTTATGAGCAATATAGCTACGTACCAGGCGCGGGATTTTAACCTCAGCAATCTGAAAGGCATCTCGGATCAAACCCTGGAGATGCACTTCAAACTCTATGAAGGCTACGTTAAGGAAACCAACAAGCTTAACGAGGGGATCGCGGAGTTCATCAAGGACGGCAACGTCGATCAGGAAGAGATGCCCGCGTACTCTGAACTATCGCGGCGCCTGGGTTTTGAATATAACGGCATGGTGCTGCATGAGTATTACTTTGAAAACATGCAAAGTGGCGGCGGCATCGGCGATCCAAATAAAGGGTCGGAGTTCCGGAAAGGCGCCCAGAGGAGTTTCGGAAGTTATGCGATCTGGAAAGCAGACTTTGTCGGGATAGGGAAAATGCGTGGAGTCGGCTGGGCTATTTGTTGCGAGAATCCGGCGAACGGGCGACTCTCAAACCACTGGGTGTCGCTGCATGAAGTGGGGAATGTAGCCGGCTTCACTCCCATCCTGGTAATGGATGTCTGGGAGCACGCTTACCTGCTGGACTACAAGCCGGCCGAGCGGCCTAAATATATTGAGGCCTTCTTCTCTAACATTGACTGGGAAACGGTCGAGACTCGTTTACGCCGGCCGATAGGACATTCTCCGGTCATCGTCAGCGACTAAGCGGTAGTCGTCACTAACTATTTTGAGTGCGGTGGCAAGCGAAGCGCGACACCGCTTTGGATTTCTTCCGGGATGTGAAATCTGAAATCTGAGATCTGAAATAAGAACATCCAAAGCGCCGTTGCCGCTTCGCTCTGCCGGCGCACTCCAAATTACGGGCTTGTCCCCACACTCTTTTTGTGTGATATTTCGCCTCAACACTCAACAGCATCCCAAACATAGAAGACTCTACAGGAGGAGTTATGCACTTATCACCGCAGCGGTTCCTTTATATCGCCATCATCGCCGCAGCGCTGTTGGCCGCTTGCCAACCCGCTAATGACAACGCAAATACAACCGTTACGACCACCGTTACACCGCCGGGCACGCAAAACCTGACGGTCGTGCCGCGGCCGCAAAAGATCGTGGACCTAATGAAGGAACGCGGCGAACAGGATCAAGCCCTTCCTGAGTTGCACATCGTGGCGCCGGCAAACAATGCCGTCATCAATGGCGCGTCCGTTGATGTGGAATTACATCTGGCCGGCGACTTGAAGGGATACAAGCCACACAAGGATCCGTCGACCGGCAAAGGCAACCACATCCACGTTATCCTGGATAACCAGCCTTATGAGGCGTATTACGAGCTGGATCATCCGTTCGAGTTGCGCAATGTCACCGAGGGCAAACATACGCTGCGGGTATTTGCTTCGCGGCCGTGGCACGAGAGTTACAAGGACCCCGGTGCGTTCCAAATGGTTAGTTTCACGGTAAAGGGCGGTGGCGACGCCTCGAAACCCACCACCACCAACAACGGTCAGGTCCTGGCCAACAACAACGCCAATGTAAAGAGCACGGCCACTCCCACGACCAGTCCCAGGAGTGCGAACACCAACGCGAATGCTAACGTTAGCCCAACTCCGGCAGCGCAGCGCGAAGGAAAAGATGTGGCCCAAAGCACCGCCGGTGACGTTGACCGCGCGAAACCTCTGCTGACCTACAGCCGTCCTAAGGGTGAATATAAAGCTGAAGACTCTGACCCCATCATGATCGATTTCTGGCTCGCGAACGGAAAGCTACAGGGCGATGGTGGGGAGTTGCGCGTGCGCTACTTTATCGATGGCGGCGAAGCTAAGTACATCGATAAATGGGAACCAATCTGGTTGAGTGGCTGGACCAACGGCAAACACACCGTCAAGCTTGAGCTGATCGATAAAAACGGCAACCTTGTCGACAATGGCGGCTACAACAGCACCGCTCGCGAAATCACCGTAGTCAAATAGCGCCAGCAAGCCTTCCGTGGCACAGACTTTAGTCTGTGATTTCCCACGCTGGATCACAGACTGAAGTCTGTGCCCCTACTGCGCAGGTAAGAATGGTTGAGCCTGGACCTGTTTCTGAGTACACGGCGGTGCGCAAAGGCGGTGCCGGGCTCATCGATTTCTCATCCCGCGGGCGGATCAATATTAGCGGAACGGAAGCGGTGCCCTTTCTCAACGGCCTCATCACGAACGACGTTAAGACCCTCGAACTCAACTCGTGGGTGACGGCCGCGTTCCCGAATGTGCAGGGACGTCTGTTGGCTGCTGTTCGTGTCCTGCATACTTCCGCCGGTTACCTCCTGGATACCGAGGCAACTACGTCCGGCAAAGTGTTGGAACTGGTCAAACGTTTTACTCTGGCTGGGGATTTTCAGGTCGCGGATCTCACCGCTTCCACCGCATCGATCTCAATTCAGGGGACGGGCAGCAGCAGGATAATAAAGGCTCTGCTGGGCGAAGGCGCCGCCGACGTGGAGCGCCAGCGGATAGTTCAGACGCAGTTGCCCGATGGCGCCGCAGTGAACGTGATGCGGGCAAGTCATACCGGCGAGGATGGATTCGATCTCTTCACGAATGCCGAGAACGCGCCATCTCTGTGGGAAGCATTAATCGCTGCCGGAGCGCAGCCGGTCGGTCTTCCTACGCTCGAAGTTTTGCGAATCGAAGCTGGCTTGCCACGATACGGCGTTGATATGGACGAGACCAGTATCGTTCTCGAAACCATGCTTGATGACGCAGTTAGTTTTACCAAGGGGTGCTACATCGGGCAGGAAATCATCGCGCGGATCACACATCGCGGGCACGTCGCCAAGAAGCTGACCGGGCTCAGGTTTGCTGGTGAAGTCAGGATTGAGGAAGGCGCTAAGATTAGGTCCGTTGACGGCAAGGAGATCGGGCGAGTTACGTCTGCGACCTACTCGCCGCATCTGGGCCGAACCATCGCCCTTGGTTATGTGAAGTATGATTTTCTGGCGCCGGGTACTGTTGTTCAGATAATTTCTTCTGCGGAAGAAATTGCCGCCGAGGTCGCGGAGCTACCGTTTGTCCGCGGTAGTTGGTACTCGAACTGAAGTGGTTAACCGCACCTGTTTTACAAGAACGAGCCTCTGGAACTACTCGCAGTCAGGAAGGTGGTTTACCCCCGTCGGTTGAATGGCACTCAGAATTGAGGCGGGGGCAAGCCCCTCTTCCTGACTGCGGGTATTCATAGTTGACGCTAATGACTGACAATCAAAGTCATGATCAAAGTTCAACCACCACTCCTGCGCCCGACCTGGACTATGCTCAGGCGCAACTCGCTTTCTCGATTATCGAATCGCTGCTGCAGCATAACCGGGTCATCAGCGATTTGATTGCCATGATGGCCCAGGTGCTGGACCAGGACACCACCAAAGCACTCACCCAGACACCTGTCTGGGCCGCCTACCTCGAAAGCAGGCGCCGGCTGGAACGCACCCGTGCCGACGTCGATCGGTTTGCTGAATTCATGAAGAGCCTGAGCGATGATTAGAAGCTAGCGCCCTCGCCCGAAGTCAATTAGAATGGCGGAGCTTATCTACCTGGCGACCGCGAACAAGGGGTAACTCAACTACAGTTCTCATGAATATTGCTACAGGTACTCGGCTGGGCCGCTACGAGATCCGCGCGCTCATCGGCGCGGGTGGCATGGGCGAGGTGTATCGCGCCCACGACAGCTCTCTGGGCCGCGACGTTGCCATCAAGGTCCTCCCGCCGGAGATGTCGCTGAACCAGGATCGCCTGCAACGATTTGAACAGGAAGCACGCGCCACCAGCGTGCTCAACCATCCGAACATTCTCGCCATCTTCGACATTGGCACTTTCCAGGGTTCGCCTTACGTGGTTTCGGAATTATTGCAGGGCGAGACGCTGCGGGAACGATTGATTCCCGGTGCGCTGCCGGTGCGTAAGGCCATCGAATATGCGATTCAGATTGCCCGCGGGCTCGCCGCCGCTCACGAAAAAGGGATCGTTCATCGTGATATGAAACCCGAGAACGTTTTCCTTACCACCGATGGTCACGCAAAGATCCTGGATTTCGGCCTGGCGAAACTCCTCGACCCTTCGGTCCCTGACGAAGGCTCGTCACAAGCGGACACCAGACGTGTCAGTACTCAACCGGGTACGGTTTTGGGCTCGGCGGGTTACATGTCTCCCGAGCAGGTGCGCGGCCAACCAACCGATCAGCGTTCGGACATTTTTTCTTTCGGCGCGGTGCTTTACGAAATGGTAACCGGGGAACGCGCCTTTCGCGGCGAATCATCAGTCGAGACCATGAACGCGATCCTCAAAGAGGAACCGCCGCCGCTCCAGGTATCGGAACGGGGCATTGCACCGGCCCTGGAACTGGTAATTACACATTGCCTGGAAAAAAAGCCACAGGACCGTTTTCAGTCAGCCCGCGATTTGGCTTTTGGTCTCGAATCAATTACCACCCAATCGGGCGTTTATCGGACCGGCACACAGCAACCGCAAGTAGCCAGACGCCGCCTCTGGCCGGTTTTGGCCGCGCTCACGATAGCGGCGGCGGCACTCGGCCTCGCCTTTTACCTGGGCCGCAAAAGCGCCATTGCTCCGCTGCCCACCTACAAGCAACTGACGTTTCGCCCCGGCTCGATCTACTCTGCCCGTTTCACTTCCGACGGTAAGGGAATCTTCTTCAGCGCCACCTGGAATGGAAGTCCCATCGACATTTTTTCGATGCGAGCTGAATCGCTTAACGTGCAGTCTCTGGGAATGCCTAACGCCGAAGTACTCTCGATCTCCCCCACCGGCGAGATGGCAGTCCTTCTGAACAGCAAATATCTTTTTCACTTTGTTAACCAGGGAACTCTGGCGCGCATGCCGCTCACCGGCGGCGTGGCGCGCGAGATGTTGGAAAATGCTCAGGAGGCAGACTGGGGCACTGATGATAAAACCCTGGCGGTCGTGCGGTTTGACTCAGTGCACACTCAGCTCGAGTATCCCATCGGCAAGAGGCTTTACCAGACCCTCGGTTATATCAGCAACCCGCGGGTTTCTCCGAAAGGTGATTGGATAGCATTTCTCGATCACCCGATTCATGGAGACAACCGCGGTTCCGTCATGGTGGTGGATGCCAGCGGACAAAATCAGAAGAAGCTCACGGAGGAATGGGCCGGAGAAGACGGCCTGGCCTGGTCACCCGGGGGTGACGAGATTTGGTTTACTGCCACCAAAGCCGGCGAGGCCCAGGCGCTCTACGCCGTCACGCTGGGAGGAAACCAACGCACGGTCCTGACCACTCCGATTGGCGTGAAGTTGCAGGATATCTCTCGCGACGGGGAAGTGTTGTTGACGGGAAGTCATGAATCGACACCGATGATCGGGGTGGCGCCGAATGAAACCAAAGAGCGCGATCTCTCCTGGCTCAACCGTGTGCGACTCAGCGATCTCTCGCAGGATGGCGCGTCATTCATATTCACTGAGTCCGGTCAGGGCAGCGGAGCCAATTACTCGATTTATTTGCGCAAGACAGATGGCTCACCGGCGGTGCGCCTGGGCGAGGGCTATGGGCTGGCCCGTTCGCCTGATGGGAAGTGGGTTCTGTCTATGTTGTTCAACCCGCCACAAATCGTTCTCCTGCCGACCGGAGCGGGCGATGCAAAGCGGCTGGAACGGTTTGCCATCGAGCAATACAACCCGCTGGGCGGGTCCTGGCTACCGGATGGAAAAAGTATCGTCTTCATAGGTAAAGAGAAAGATCATGCGCTCCGCACGTATGTACAGGATCTGGCCGGAGGCGCTCCCCGGCCGGTGACCCCGGAGGGCATCACTGGGTTCCTCCTCTCTCCCGACGGCAAACTGCTGATCGCTCAGGATCGCAAGGGAAAGAAAAGTCTTTATCCCCTCGCGGGAGGCGAAGCCCGTGCGATTTCCGGACTTGATGACGACTATCGAGTGATTCGCTGGGGCAGCGAACCGGACATCCTTTACGTCTATCATTCACGGGAAGTGCCGCTGAAGATATTCAGGTTCAATATCGCGAGCGGACAGAGGGAACTGTGGAAGGAGATTACGCCTGCTGACCCGGCGGGCCGGCTGGGTGCGGTTAATGTTTTACTGACCCCTGACGGCAAAGGTTATGTTTACGCGTTTTCACGCCATCTGAACGACCTTTATCTGGTTAAGGGTCTGAGATAGAGGCTAGCCGCGGCCTGACAAAGTTCCTTACCACTTGATGCTGCCTTCCTTGCTGGTGTCGATTTGGGCGGTCGGCAGGCTCTCCTCAAAGAGAAAGCCTTTCATATTGTCAAAGAGGAAATTCTGCGCGTCAGGATTTGAAACATCCAGACCGTAGTGGTTGATGATCTGCATCTGCTTTTTGGTCCATTCCTGCCAACAGGGATTACAAATCTCACGACTAACCCTTTGCCCGAGTTCGGTGGGAAATGGCGCAAAGCCAAGCGGCGGACGTTTTTCACCGCAATGCTTGCACTTGATCGTTTCGGCCATATGAATTTCTCCTAATGATAATTATAGCAGGACTCCAAATTTTCGGCTTCAATCAAGCGCGACGCCTAATATCTGACATCGAGATCGGAACCGCGACACCGCTTTGGAGTGCGGTGGCAAGCGCGACACCGCTTTGGATAGGCCAGTTGCCCCTCCGGTCTTGAGGGAAGTGATGCTGGCCTATCCAAAGCGCCGTCGCCGCTTCGCTCTGCCGGCGCACTCCAAATTACTGGGCCTCGCGAATTGCGCGGAGGGTGTCGTCATCTTTGGGCCGGATGAAGCCAATGCGCCGCACGTCGCGATAGCGAATGACTCCTTTGGCGTCGATGACGAAAACGCAGCGCGCCGTGCGGCCGGGAAAGATCGACATCGAATCATAAAGCCGGGAAACAGTTCCGCCCGTATCCGCCAGCAACTTCAAAGGCAGATTGTGGTTCGCCGCGAAACTCTGATGTGATGCGACGGTGTTGGCGGAAATGCCGACGACCTCGGCGCCCGTAGCCGTGTAGTCTTCCCAGCGGTCGCGCAGCGAGCACATCTGTTTGGTGCAGACAGGTGTTTCATCGCCGGGATAGAACAGCAGGACCACGACGCGGCCGCGATAGTTCTCCATGCGCCATTCATTTCCGGCATTGTCCGGAAGAGTGAAATCCGGAGCGGTGGCGCCGACCGAGGTATTTGTTTCTTTAGTCATCTTGTCAGAACCGCCGGCAGTAGCGGGCGGGCAGTAGCTTTAATTTGCCCCGATCATAGCACCGATGGGATTATTGCGCGCCACACTTCGCGCTGGGGATCTTTTCTGCTATTTAATACTGGTTTCAAAAATGAGCGAGTTTCTGAATGGCTGGCGGATTGGTGCGCCGGCCGAGTGCACCTCGAAGCACCAGGGTAACTTGCCATCAACTGAAGGAGAGAACTGGATGTCAGACATTTTTGATGAGCGCCGGAAGGGTTTGGAAGAAGAGTATTTTCACCGTCAGAACAAGGAGGCCATTGAGAAGCTCCGGGCCAAGATGGCCATAGCAGAGCAGGCAAAAGCGGCCGGTACTTCGTCAATGAAATGCCCCAGATGCGATGGCACGCTGAAGGAATCCAAGGTTGAAGAAGTGACTATTGATACTTGCGATAAATGCGGCGGCGTCTGGCTGGACTCCGGTGAATTGGAAACGCTGACGAAAAAGGAAAGTGGCTGGTTCAGCCGGCTCTTGAAATAGATGTAACGCAAACTAACAATTCGCGTTAAGAAGTACCTTGCCATGCCGTCAAGAATCATACGCGCGCCCCGCGGTCCAACATTGAGTTGCCAGAGCTGGCACCAGGAAGCAGCGCTTCGTTGCCTGATGAACAATCTTGACCCGGACGTGGCCGAGAAACCTGATCAGTTGATCGTGTACGGCGGCGCCGGAAAAGCTGCCCGCAACTGGGCATCGTTCGACGCCATTGTCCGCGAGTTGCAAGAACTGAAGAATGACGAAACGCTTCTGGTCCAGTCGGGCAAACCGGTCGCGGTCTTTCGCACGCACGAATACGCTCCCCGCGTTTTGATTGCCAATTCAAACCTGGTGGGTGCCTGGGCCAACTGGGAACACTTTAATGAGTTGGAACGCCGGGGTCTGATGATGTACGGCCAAATGACCGCCGGCAGTTGGATCTACATCGGTACGCAAGGCATTGTTCAGGGCACCTTCGAAACCTTTGCCGCCATGGCCGACAAGCACTTCGGCGGCGACCTTAGCGGCAAGCTCATTGTGTCCGGCGGGATGGGCGGAATGGGCGGCGCCCAACCACTGGCAGCCACTTTGAATGGCGCGGTATTTCTCGGCATTGACGTAGATCCCGCGCGTATCGAGCGACGTGTGCAGACGGGTTACTGCGATCGGATCGCCTTGAGTCTGGATGAAGCTCTGGACATCTGTGACGACGCGCGCGAGCAGAAGCGAGCCGTATCCGTCGGTCTGGTGGGCAACTGCGCGGAAGTGTTGCCGGAGATCTTTAAGCGTAGCGTCAAGGTCGACGTCTTAACGGATCAAACCAGCGCCCATGATCCTCTAAACGGCTACGTTCCGGTAGGCCTATCCATCGAAGATGCAGCTGAACTCCGGCAAGCTGACCCTGCTTCCTACATCGAGCGGGCCATGCAATCAATGGCCCGGCATGTTGAAGCGATGCTCGATCTCAAGCGAGCCGGGGCGGTTACTTTCGACTACGGCAACAACATTCGCAAGATGGCGTTCGACGCAGGCTGTGCAGACGCGTTTGAGATTCCCGGCTTCGTGCCCGAATACATTCGCCCGTTGTTTTGTGAAGGCAAAGGCCCGTTTCGCTGGGTCGCACTCTCCGGCGAAGCGGAAGATATTCGCAAGACTGACGACCTTGCACTCGAGCTTTTCCCTGACGATAAAACATTGAATCGCTGGTTGCGCCTCGCCCGTGACCGCGTTCAGTTTCAGGGATTGCCGGCGCGCATCTGCTGGCTGGGTTACGGCGAGCGCGCTGAGATGGGGGAGGCGATTAACGAGCTGGTGAAGCGCGGCGATTTGAAGGCGCCTATCGCCATCGGCCGCGATCATCTTGACACCGGCTCAGTGGCTTCGCCGTTCCGCGAAACTGAAGCAATGAAGGACGGCTCGGACGCAGTGGCTGACTGGCCCATTCTGAACGCCCTATTGAATACTGCCAGCGGTGCGAGTTGGGTGTCGTTTCATCACGGCGGCGGGGTAGGCATTGGATATTCACTGCACGCCGGGCAAGTGTCAGTCGCGGACGGCACTGACGAAGCGGCAAAGCGACTGAATCGCGTGCTGACAAATGATCCTGGACTCGGCGTCGCGCGACATGTTGATGCGGGATATGAAGCAGCGGAAGACACCGCGCGCGCTAAGGGCGTCCATGTTCCGATGCTGGAATAGCGGGTAAAGATTGATAGTGGCTTTGCACAAAACTCTTATTTCGTGTTCATTCGTCTAGCTTAGTGTGATTTCTTGCATCTTGTGGCTCCGAATCCTAAGCACGCGATCCACGAAATGGCACGAAATCTCACGAAGCCACACGAACCAATTCTGATCTTAGAGGTTGACAGCGGTCTTGCTTCGAACCAGTCGGCAACTTTTTGTGCAAAGCCATTGATAGTAATGAAAATCGCTCGCATCGCAATCGTTCTTCTGGCGCTGTTCATTCCGTATCCGGTTTGCGCTCAGCGGGACCCGCCGACTTCCTCGGTGAATTTGCAGAGTAAGCTGTTGGGAAGAACAGTTACTTACCAAATCTTAATTCCTATCCAGTACCAGTATGAAGACAAAGCGAAAAAACTTTTTCCGGTAGTCTATCTGCTACATGGCGTGTCAGGTCATAGCAACAACTGGCTGCAGAAGACTTCCATTGCCATGTATGCCAACCCACTTGATGTCTTCGTGGTCATGGTGGAAGGCGGCGATGGCTGGTACACAGACAGCGCGACCGTTCCCGAGGACAAATTCGAGTCGTACATCCTTCAGGAGTTGATTCCGGACGTCGAGAGCCGCTATCGCGTGCAGAAATCGCGCGCCGGACGGGCTATTGCCGGGCTGTCCATGGGCGGTTACGGAGCGATCAAGTTTGGCCTCAAGTATCCGGACAAGTTTGTGTTTGCCGGCTCGATGAGCGGCGCATTCGGCGCGGCGTCATGGAATGAAAAAGAGTTGCAGCCCGGTGTGATTCGCGATTCGGTGCTGAAAGTGTTCGGCCCGGCAGATTCTGCCACGCGCCGGAGCAACGATATCTTCAAACTCGTGCGCGAATGGCCGGCCGACAAGGTCGCCTTGTTGCCTTATCTTTACTTTGATTCAGGCACCGAGGATCGTTTCTTCAAGGAGAATCGCGACCTCGCCTACCTGCTGACCGAGAAAAAGATCCCGCATGAATATCGCGAGCTGCCGGGCAATCACAGTTGGACCTACTGGAACCAACAACTCGACGAGATTTTGCGTATTGCGGCACGGAAGCTCGATTCCCCGGTATCGTGGGAAAAGAGCGGGGGCAAGCCCGCCTTCCTGACTGCGGGAAGAGAGCATTGAGTCGGATTTTAACCCTGGAGTATTTAAGGTCGACTGGGAAGATGCGCAGTCAGGAAGGCGGGCTTGCCCCCGCTCTTTACTTCCGATTCCGGCCTTGATTAGTGGCGCGAGACGCAAACTAAAGTTTGCGTTACAGGCATTCTGAGATGCTCAACTTTGCGATTCAAACAGCCCGCGACGCGGGAAGCCTGCTGGCCGAGCGACTGGGCCGGGTCCGAATTTCCAACAAAGGCGACATCGATTTGGTGACGGAAGCCGATCTGGCGGCCGAAAAACTGATCATCGATCGCATTCAGTCTCACTATCCCCGTCATGCAATCCTGGCTGAAGAGTCTGGCTCCAGCGCCGGCGTCGATTCCAGCCGTTTGGCCGGCGCCCAGGCCGACTGGAAATGGATAGTCGATCCGCTCGACGGCACGACCAACTACGCGCATGGCTATCCCTGCTTCTGCGTCTCGATCGCGGCTGAACACAAAGGCAAATTAGAACTGGGCGTGATCTATGATCCGATGCGGGACGAGCTTTTTAGCGTCGAACGAGGCCAGGGATCAGCAATGAACGGGCGGCGGATTCACGTTTCGCAGACTGAAGATCTGAATCGCGCGATGTTGTGCACCGGCTTTCCTTACGATGTACGCGAGCGCGGTGAATTCGCTCGCCATTTCACTAACTTCATCATGAGCGCACAGGCGGTGCGCCGGGATGGCACAGCGGCGCTCGATCTCGCCTACGTAGCGTGCGGCAGGTTTGACGGATTCTGGGAGGAAGGTCTGCGGCCCTGGGACGTGGCCGCCGGCGTGCTGATGATTGAGGAAGCGGGAGGCCGTGTTTCACGTTACGATGGATCGCCCTTTGAGATCTATACCCCGCCTATTGTTGCCAGCAACGGGCAGCTGCATGAAGCGATCATGAAAGTTCTGGCGATGTAGAGGTCAGAGGTCAGAGTGTGCGCCGTTAATGGACTCCGACGCTTTCCGGTTCTTAGATGAAAAAATGAGACATGGAAAATGAGATATGGAAAAGTTTTTCTCTTAAAAAGGCCACACACTCTGAACAATCACAGACTGAAGTCTGTGCCACTTTAGAGCGCGGATCGAACTATTTCTTCCAGCCTCCTGGTCTCGCGGTTGGCATAAGCACGGAAGTCTTCTTCGGGCTGCTGCTCAACCTGGAGCGGTGAGTGGTAAACGATATCGACCTGGCCGAGGCGCGGAAAGCGCATGCTTGAAGGCCAGACGCGGTGGGCCCCGCGGATAGTTACCGGCAAAATGGGCACGCCTGCTTCGATGGCCATGCGCACGGCCCCAGCCTTGAATCTGATCATCGAACCGTCCGGTTGACCGCGGCCGCCCTCGGGAAAAATTACGACGGCGCCACCCTCTCGCAACCATTGCAGCGACTTGCGAATCGGTGCCGGATCGGTTCCTTCGATCTGTAGCGGCCAGGCCCCGAAAAATCCCATCGCTGATCCAATCACGGGCCATTCGAAAGCTGCGTCCCAGGCCAGGAAACGCAACGGGCGCTTGATGGGCAGTGAGAGCCACAAAGGATCCATGTAGGTCTGATGATTGGCGGCCACCAGCAATCCGCCTTTGGTGGGAATATTCTCGGTGCCGCTGTAGCGCAACCGCCAGAGCAGATTGCACAGGGCCCCCACCGGGGGACGCAAGGTGTCCAGCAGCCATTGCGGCACCACTGGCGGTTCAGGTTGAGCTCTATTACTTTCTTGTTGCGCCATGAACTGAGTCGTGGTTTCGGGCAAGAAGTCCCCTCGAGATCGATTCCGCAAACATCGCCCGCTTAATCAAGCTCCCAGCGGCCAATCCCGATCAATAAACTCCAGATGCAGGCGCATCACGCCATCTGGTCCGGGCCGCCGCCCGCGAACCACGGTCAGCACTGAAATTCCATACTGGTCGCTGCTCAACCGTACGAAGCGGCCTTCCTCGATCTGGAGCGTGGTGAACACAGAGGTGCCGCGCTTGCTGATGTTTTCGGTTACCGTGTTCTCAGTGATCTCAATCTTTCCGTTCAGGTCGATTACCTCCACCACCACCGGGATAGGAATGTCATGTCGCGTGTCTATTCGCAGATCGCTGGGCGGTTTTGCCGTAACCATGCGATCTGCGTCTTCCACAAGTTTAAAGGTGGTCGCCTCCGAGGCAGTGCGAGCTATCTCATACCGTTTTCCCGGCTCTGCCTCGTAGCTGCTCGGGGCCCGCTTGCCTACAAACGCGACGCCCACTTCGAAGCGCATTACCTGATCTTTCACCGGAGCCACACAGCTCACATTTCGCACCATGGCCCAGACGCGATACTGATCTTCGACGTGATCAAAGTAGCGCAGCTGGCGCGGCATCGGCATAGTCAGGTACATCAAACGCCCCGGCTCAGTGGGCCGGCTGATCGCGAATCTGGCGCCGAAGGGAGTCACGTCAATCAGACGCGACATCTCCACCCACTCAAAATCGCGGCTTTCGCGACACACGACCCGCACCGGGATACTTAGTGGTACACGCTCGCGCGCGCGGCGCGATTTCCCCTCGAACGGCATTCTTTTTTAGGCCCTCAAAAGTGGTATTTCACCCTGTCAAAATGGCGGCAGACAAACGCTCAAAAGCCAGCCTCTGATTGACTCTTCAAATTGTGCCGAACGCTTTGATTTTATTGAACTTTTCCGACTTTTGCCGGTTTGCTAAAGTGCCTGATTCAGGCTAGAATAACGTTTACATCGATTGGTCAGAAATCCGCGTTGGCACAAGCGCCTGAATCACTGAAAAAAAGCACTTCATACCCCTTGTCTAAGAAAGAATTCCAGTGGCCTGCAGTGTCCACTGCCGGCGGCAAAACGAATGATGACACGGATAACGCCAGCCAGCAGGACGGGCCGGATTGTACTGGAAAGGTTTGATTAATGGAAACACTTGAACGCAACCACATAGCTATTGAAGACGAGATGCGCCGGTCCTATCTGGACTATGCCATGTCGGTGATTATCG